>NZ_VMLS01000002.1:0-70178 GCF_013276805.1 Streptococcus sp. 1449 | reverse complement strand
CAGTTACATATATCTACGGCAAGGTGAAGCTGACGTGGCTTGAAGAGATTTTCGAAGAGTATTAGCGACTAGTTAGCTGGGAAAGGAAGATATTTGTGACAAATAATAAACTGTATTCGTTGATAGAATTTAGAAATAAAATATATGAAGAATTAGAACTTTCCAGAAGTGATTTAGCGATTTTACTATGTGCCATGCTTATCGCCTCTATCGGATTAAATATGGATTCGACTCCCGTGATTATTGGAGCCATGTTAATCTCTCCTTTGATGACACCTATTCTGGGAGTGGGGCTCTCTCTAGCTATATTTGATTTTAAATTGTTAAGAAAATCTTTTAAAATATTAGCTATTCAAATTCTTGCCAGTCTAATAGCTTCAACACTTTATTTTTATCTTTCTCCCATTTCGTATGCTAGTTCGGAGATTGTTGCTAGAACCTCTCCGACTATTTGGGATGTTCTCATTGCTTTTGTAGGAGGGATAGCAGGTATTATTGGTGCTAGGAAAAAAGAGACCAATAATATTGTTCCTGGTGTTGCTATTGCAACCGCCTTGATGCCTCCTCTTTGTACAGTAGGTTATGCTATTGCTTCTGCTAATCTAAAATTTATCATAGGCTCCTCTTACCTATTCCTCATCAATTGTAGCTTTATTGTCATTGCGACTTATATAGGTGTTAGGTTGATGATGGTTAAGAAACATTATTTTAAAGATAATGAAGAAGACTCTAAAATGCGCAGGATTTTGCTTCTAGTTGCTGTTTTGCTGATGATTCCGAGTTTTATCTCTGCAACGACTTTAGTGAGAGAAACGTTGAAAAAAGAGTCCCTTAAGAAATTTATATCAGAGCAATTTCAGGGGCATAATATTTTGAAAAAAATCTATTCTAAAAAGACTCATACCCTAAAGCTAACCATTTCAGGAAATTATTTGACAGAAGAAGAACTCGATATGATTTCCAGTAAGAGAGGTGACTATGGTTTAAGTGATGTTTCTGTTCAAGTTTCCCAATTGTCTGATTCAGAACAACTTAGTAAGGAAGAACTGGTGGAGTATTTCTTCCAGTATATCAAGGATAAGGAAGCAAAAGAAAAGGAAAAAGCCAATAAATTTGATACAGAGTCTGAGGAACAATAATTTCTTGAGAATAGCTGGTTTTTCTCGTGAGTCTTCTATGTATATCAAAGGAAGACTGAAGTCTTAAGTATAAACTTTTCTTCTATTATAGTAGCTAAGTCTTGACAGGGTTCAAAAAATGGTTTACACTTTATAAAGTTTATTACTTTGAAAAGGTGTGATACTGTGGCTACGGCAACAAAAAAGAAAAAATCAACAGTTAAAAAAAATCTAGTCATCGTGGAGTCGCCTGCTAAGGCCAAGACGATTGAAAAATATCTAGGCAGAAACTACAAGGTTTTAGCCAGTGTCGGGCATATCCGTGATTTGAAGAAATCCAGTATGTCCGTCGATATTGAAAATAATTATGAACCGCAATATATCAATATCCGAGGAAAAGGCCCTCTTATCAATGACTTGAAAAAAGAAGCTAAAAAAGCTAATAAAGTTTTTCTGGCGAGTGACCCGGACCGTGAAGGAGAAGCGATTTCTTGGCATTTGGCCCATATTCTCAACTTGGATGAAAATGATGCTAACCGTGTGGTCTTCAATGAAATCACCAAAGATGCTGTCAAAAATGCTTTTAAAGAACCTCGTAAGATTGATATGGACTTGGTCGATGCCCAACAGGCTCGTCGTGTCCTAGACCGCTTGGTAGGCTATTCGATTTCGCCTATTTTGTGGAAGAAGGTCAAGAAGGGCTTGTCAGCAGGTCGCGTTCAGTCTATTGCGCTTAAACTCATCATTGATCGTGAGAATGAAATCAATGCCTTCCAGCCAGAAGAATACTGGACAATTGATGCTGTCTTTAAAAAGGGAACCAAGCAATTTCAGGCTTCCTTCTATGGAGTAGACGGCAAAAAGTTGAAACTGACTAGCAATGATGAGGTAAAGGAAGTCTTGTCTCGTCTGACTAGCAAAGATTTTTCAGTGGATCAGGTAGATAAGAAAGAGCGCAAGCGCAATGCTCCATTACCCTATACCACTTCATCTATGCAGATGGATGCTGCCAATAAAATTAACTTCCGTACTCGAAAAACCATGATGGTTGCCCAACAGCTCTATGAAGGGATCAATATCGGTTCTGGTGTGCAAGGTTTGATTACCTATATGCGTACTGATTCGACTCGTATCAGTCCAGTGGCACAGAACGAAGCAGCAAGTTTCATTACAGACCGTTTTGGTAGCAAGTATTCTAAGCATGGTAGCAAGGTCAAAAATGCATCAGGTGCTCAGGATGCCCATGAGGCTATTCGTCCGTCAAGTGTCTTTAACACACCGGAAAGTATTGCTAAGTATCTGGATAAGGATCAGCTCAAGCTTTATACTCTTATTTGGAATCGTTTTGTAGCGAGTCAGATGACAGCTGCTGTCTTTGATACCATGGCTGTTAAATTGTCGCAAAATGGTGTTCAATTTGCTGCTAATGGTAGTCAGGTTAAGTTTGATGGTTATCTTGCCATTTATAATGATTCTGACAAGAATAAAATGTTACCAGATATGGCTGTTGGAGATGTGGTTAAGCAGGTGAATAGCAAACCAGAGCAACATTTCACTCAACCGCCTGCTCGTTATTCTGAAGCGACATTGATTAAGACCTTGGAGGAAAATGGTGTTGGACGTCCGTCAACCTACGCACCGACCATTGAAACTATTCAGAAACGTTATTATGTTCGCCTTGCAGCCAAACGCTTTGAACCGACAGAGTTGGGAGAAATTGTTAACAAGCTCATCGTTGAATATTTCCCAGATATCGTAAACGTGACCTTCACAGCTGAAATGGAAGGCAAGCTGGATGATGTCGAAGTCGGAAAAGAGCAGTGGCAACGTGTTATTGATGCCTTTTACAAACCATTCTCTAAAGAAGTGGCCAAGGCTGAAGAAGAAATGGAAAAAATCCAGATTAAGGATGAACCAGCTGGATTTGACTGTGAAGTGTGTGGCAGTCCAATGGTCATTAAACTTGGTCGATTTGGTAAGTTCTACGCTTGTAGCAATTTCCCAGATTGCCGCCATACCCAAGCAATTGTGAAAGAGATTGGTGTTGAGTGTCCAAGTTGTCATCAGGGACAAATCATTGAGCGTAAAACCAAACGCAATCGCCTTTTCTATGGTTGCAATCGCTATCCAGAATGTGAATTTACCTCTTGGGACAAGCCTGTTGGTCGTGACTGTCCAAAATGTGGAAACTTCCTCATGGAGAAAAAAGTCCGTGGTGGTGGCAAGCAGGTTGTTTGTAGCAAGGGTGACTACGAAGAAGAAAAGATTAAATAAGAAGAGAGTCCTGAAAGTGAATTTCAGGCTCTTTTTGGTTAGAACTTGACAAAATTCATCATTGTATGCGAAACTAGAAGAAGATTATTTTAATTAGGAGTAGTTATGCGTCTTATCTATCTGATAATTGGTTTTTTATCACTGGCCTTGGCAATTGTTGGGGTTGTTTTACCCTTGTTGCCTACAACGCCTTTTCTTTTGTTGTCTATTGCTTGTTTCTCCAGAAGTTCCAAGCGCTTCGAAGATTGGTTGTATCATACCAAGCTCTATCAAGCATATGTTGCTGATTTTCGCGAGACTAAGTCTATTGCGCGTGAACGTAAAAAAGAGATTATTGTCTCTATCTACATCTTGATGGGAATTTCCATTTATTTTGCACCTCTTTTACCTGTCAAAATCGGTCTGGGAGCCTTGACCATCTTTATCACCTATTATCTCTTTAAGGTTATTCCAGACAAAGAATAGTTAAAATAGTAGTTATTTGCCTTGATAAAAATAAAAACATATTCACAACAATATGATATAATAAATTCAAAGTAATATTCAAGGAGAATCAAATGATTTACGAATTTTGTGCTGAAAATGTGACCTTGCTTGAAAAAGCGATGGAGGCTGGAGCTCGTCGAATCGAACTCTGTGATAATCTTGCAGTTGGTGGGACAACACCCAGCTATGGAGTGACTAAGGCAGCAGTTGAACTGGCAGCTAACTACAATACAACCATCATGACCATGATTCGGCCACGTGGTGGCGACTTTGTCTATAATGATATGGAAATTGCTATTATGCTAGAAGACATTCGCTTGACTGCTCAGGCTGGAAGTCAAGGGGTTGTATTTGGTACCTTAACTGCTGATAAAAAGTTGGATAAGCCTAATCTGGAGAAGCTAATTGAGGCTTCAAAAGGAATGGAAATTGTCTTTCATATGGCCTTTGATGAATTGAGCGAAGAAGACCAGTTAGAAGCTATTGACTGGCTTAGTCAAGCTGGAGTCACTCGTATCCTAACTCGTGCTGGTGTATCTGGCGACTCTCTAGACAAACGTTTTGCTCATTATCACAAAATTTTGGAACATGCTAAAGGTAAAATTGAAATTCTACCAGGTGGAGGGATTGACCTTGACAACCGTCAAACCTTTATTGACCAGCTGGGGATAACACAATTGCATGGAACCAAGGTTGTCTTTTAAAAAATAGAAAGGAACTGCTAGCTTTTGATAGCAGTTTTCACTTATGTTTGAAATTTTTAAATCCTATCAATTTAATAAAGAAAAGGCTCATGCTTATGGTTTTGTAGAAAATAGTGGAGTCTGGACCTATAGTTGCCAGATTTTGCAGGGTGACTTTGTCATGACTGTGTCCATTACTGCTGATAATGTGAACTTTCAGGTCTTTGACCAGGAAACCGGTGACCTCTATCCTCAAGTTCATATGGAAAGTATGCGTGGGAGTTTTGTAGGAAGTGTCCGTGAGGCTTGTTTGGAGATTCTTTACCAGATTCGGAAGGCTTGTTTTGATGTGCAAGATTTTATCTTTCCTCAGACTAAGCGTATCATGGTTCAGGTTCAGGAAAAGTATGGAAACCAGTTGGAGTATCTGTGGGAGAAATCGCCTGATACGGCAGTATTAAGACATGAAGGAAATCAAAAGTGGTATGCCGTCTTGATGAAAATCTCTTGGGATAAGCTGGAAAAGGGCAGAGAAGGACAAGTGGAAGCAGTCAATCTCAAACATGATCAAGTAGTGGACCTGCTTTCACAAAAGGGCATTTATCCAGCTTTTCATATGAACAAACGCTACTGGATTAGTGTGGCGCTTGATGATACGTTGTCAGATGAAATGGTACTGGAATTGATAGAAAAAAGTTGGAACTTAACCTCTAAAAAATGAAACATTTCAAGGATTTTCAAGAACTTTCAATTAGCTAAATATTCTCTACTGAAGAAATTTTCAGAAAATATTTGATTTTTTCTTGACAAGTGCTTTTGCCTATGCTAAAATACTTAACAAGATATCAAACGAAGGAGAAAGTCAAACATGAAAACAGCTAAGTTTAATCAATTCGCTTTGTTGTTGAGGTACTCGGGCTAGTGCAAAAAGCATTAGTCCTGTTTGGCTTACCAAGCGGGAGTAAATCAACATCTCGCTTGGGTTTCTGAGCGAGATGTTTTTTTTAAAATCACATTTGGAAAAGGGGAAATCTTATGCGAACAGTTGAATTTCTAGATACCAGCCTTCGGGATGGAGAGCAGACACCCGGTGTTAACTTTTCAATCAAAGAAAAAATTGCCATAGCAAGGCAGCTTGAGAAATGGGGTATTTCAGCCATTGAAGCTGGTTTTCCGGCGGCGAGTCCTGATTCATTCACAGCAGTGCAGGAGATTGCTAAGGCCTTGAAGAAAACGGCGGTAACTGGTCTGGCCCGCTCTGTCAAGTCTGATATTGATGCTTGTTACGAGGCCCTAAAGGACGCCAAGTATCCACAAGTTCACGTCTTTATCGCTACCAGTCCCATTCATCGTAAGTATAAGCTCAATAAGAGCAAGGAAGAGATTTTGGAAGCTATTAAGGAGCATGTTTCTTATGCCCGTTCTAAGTTTGAAGTGGTCGAATTCTCTCCTGAGGATGCGACTAGAACAGAGTTGGATTTCCTCTTACAAGTTGTTCAAACAGCGGTTGATGCAGGGGCGTCTTATATCAATATCCCTGATACGGTTGGATTTACCACGCCAGAGGAGTACGGTGCTATCTTCAAATACTTGATTGAGAATGTCAAGACGGATCGTCAGATTATCTATTCGCCTCACTGCCACGATGACCTTGGAATGGCAGTGGCAAATAGCCTTGCTGCTGTCAAGAATGGTGCAGGACGTGTTGAAGGAACTATCAACGGTATTGGTGAGAGAGCTGGAAATGCTTCTTTGGAAGAAATAGCAGTTACTCTCAATATTCGCCAAGATTACTACCAAGCAGAAACCAGTATTGTCCTAAATGAGACCATCAATACGTCAGAAATGGTTTCTCGCTTCTCAGGAATTCCAGTTCCTAAAAACAAGGCTGTGGTTGGTGGTAATGCTTTTTCTCATGAATCTGGTATTCACCAAGATGGAGTTCTTAAAAATCCTCTCACTTATGAGATTATCACCCCTGAATTGGTTGGTGTTAAGAGTAATAGTCTTCCGCTTGGAAAATTGTCTGGTCGCCATGCCTTCGTTGAGAAGCTGAGAGAACTAGCCCTAGATTTTACAGAAGAGGATATCAAACCACTCTTTGCTAAGTTCAAGGCACTGGCCGACAAGAAACAAGAAATCACAGATGCAGATATTCGTGCGCTGGTAGCTGGAACCATGGTTGAAAATCCAGAAGGCTTCCATTTTGATGATTTACAACTTCAAACCCATGCAGATAATGACATTGAAGCGCTCGTTAGCCTAGCCAATATGGATGGTGAGAAGGTCGAATTTAATGCGACAGGTCAAGGTTCCGTTGAAGCGATCTTTAACGCTATCGACAAGTTCTTTAACCAATCCGTTCGCTTGGTGTCCTATACCATTGATGCGGTAACGGATGGAATCGATGCCCAAGCTCGGGTTTTGGTCACTGTTGAAAACAGAGATACAGAGACCATATTTAACGCAGCAGGTCTTGATTTCGATGTGTTGAAGGCTTCGGCTATTGCCTATATAAACGCTAATACCTTTGTTCAAAAAGAGAATGCTGGTGAGATGGGACGCAGTGTTTCTTACCGCGACATGCCGAGTGTGTAAAGGAGAATGCTATGGCAAATAAAATAGTAGTTCTAGCAGGGGACGGAATTGGCCCAGAAATCATGGAGGCTGGTTTAGAAGTCCTGGAGGCTCTAGCTGAAAAAACAGATTTTGACTATGAGGTTGACAGACGACCCTTCGGAGGTGCAGGTATTGATGCAGCAGGGCATCCCTTACCTGATGAAACCCTCAAGGTATGTCGTGAAGCAGATGCCATTCTCCTAGCGGCTATCGGTAGTCCTCAGTATGATGGAGCAGCGGTTCGGCCTGAACAAGGTTTGCTGGTTCTCCGTAAGGAACTCAATCTTTACGCTAATATTCGCCCTGTAAAAATCTTTGACAGTCTCAAGCATTTGTCACCACTCAAACCGGAACGAATTGCTGGTGTAGACTTTGTCGTGGTGCGTGAGTTGACAGGCGGGATTTACTTTGGAGATCATATCCTTGAAGAGCGCAAAGCGCGTGATATCAACGACTATAGCTATGAGGAAGTGGAGCGGATTATTCGCAAAGTCTTTGAAATTGCAAGAAATCGCAGAAAAACCGTTACCAGCATCGATAAACAAAATGTTTTGGCGACATCAAAACTCTGGAGAAGAGTAGCTGAGAAGGTCGCACAGGATTTCCCAGATGTGACTTTGGAACACCAGCTGGTGGACTCAGCTGCCATGCTTATGATTACCAATCCTGCTAAGTTTGATGTTATTGTAACGGAGAATCTTTTTGGAGATATTCTCTCTGATGAATCAAGCGTTCTATCTGGCACACTTGGGGTTATGCCATCAGCCAGTCACTCTGAAAAGGGTCCAAGTCTCTATGAACCTATTCACGGTTCAGCTCCTGATATTGCTGGTCAAGGCATTGCAAATCCTATCTCCATGATTTTATCAGTGGCCATGATGTTGAGAGATAGTTTTGGTCGTTATGAGGATGCAGAGCGTATTGAGCGTGCTGTTGAAGCAAGTTTGGCGGCTGGTGTTTTAACAAGAGATATAGGGGGACAGGCTTCTACCAGGGAAATGACAGAAGCTATTATTGCAAGGTTATGAAGTTAGACGAAAAAATTACTCTAGTCCTTTTAATTTGGAATGTCATGGTTTTCTTGATTTATGGTATTGACAAATCTAAGGCAAGGAGAAGAGCTTGGCGCATCCCAGAGAAAATCTTACTCATTTTAGCCTTTACTTGTGGTGGTTTTGGTGCCTGGTTAGCAGGAATCACTTTTCACCACAAGACTCGAAAATGGTACTTTAAAACAGTTTGGTTTCTTGGGATGGTGACTACACTAGTAGCCTTATATGTTATTTGGAGGTAATAGATGGCAGGAAAATCGATTTTTGATAAATTATGGGACCGTCATGTCATCACAGGAGAAGAGGGGCAGCCCCAACTCATGTATGTGGATCAGCACTATATTCATGAAGTGACCAGCCCTCAGGCTTTTCAAGGTTTGCGAGATGCAGGGCGCAGATTGAGACGACCAGACTTGACATTTGGAACATTTGACCACAATGTCCCGACGGTCAATATCTACGATATTCGAGATGTGATTTCTAAGGCTCAAATTGATAAGCTGGCTGAAAATGTTGAGGAGTTTGGGATTGAACATGCGGCCCATGGTTCTGAAAAACAAGGAATTGTTCACATGGTTGGTCCAGAAACAGGACGAACCCAACCAGGGAAATTCATCGTCTGTGGAGATAGCCACACAGCAACCCACGGGGCTTTCGGAGCTATCGCCTTTGGGATTGGGACCAGTGAGGTCGAACATGTCTTTGCGACACAGACCCTCTGGCAGGTCAAACCCAAGAAAATGCTGGTGGAATTTACAGGTGTTCCTCAAAAAGGAGTTTATTCCAAGGATTTCATTCTCGCTCTGATTGCCAAGTACGGCGTTGCTTGCGGTGTCGGCTACGTTGTGGAATATCGTGGACAAGCGATTGATGCACTGAGCATGGAAGAGCGAATGACCATCTGCAATATGTCCATCGAGTTTGGATCTAAGATGGGAATCATGAATCCGGATCAAACCACCTATGATTATCTCAAGGGACGGGAGTGTGTTCCAGAGGACTTTGAAGAGGCTGTGGCTGATTGGAAAACAATTGTCAGTGATGAGGATGCTGTTTACGATAAGGTTATCCAGATGGATGTCTCAGACTTGGCTCCCATGGTGACCTGGGGGACCAATCCTGCTATGGGTGTTGACTTTGACAGTAGCTTCCCAGAAATTAAGGACATGAATGATGAGCGAGCCTACAACTACATGGACTTGGAACCAGGTCAAAAGCCAGCGGATATTGAACTAGGCTATATCTTTATCGGTTCTTGTACCAATGCTCGTCTCAGTGACTTGCAACTGGCTGCGCGATTTGTCAAAGGAAAGAAAATAGCTCCTAACTTAACGGCTATCGTGGTTCCAGGCTCTCGTCCTGTCAAACGAGCGGCTGAGAAGTTGGGCTTGGACAAGGTCTTTCTAGATGCTGGTTTTGAGTGGAGAGACCCAGGTTGCTCTATGTGCCTAGGGATGAATCCTGATAAGGTTCCAGATGGCGTTCACTGCGCCTCAACAAGCAACCGCAACTTTGAAGACAGACAGGGGTTTGGTGCTAAGACCCACCTCTGCAGTCCAGCCATGGCAGCAGCAGCAGCTATTGCAGGGCGCTTTGTAGATGTTCGGCAAATGCCAGAGACCCAGTAAGGAGAGGATATGGAGAAATTCACAGTTTATACAGGAACGACCGTTCCTCTTATGAATGATAACATCGACACCGACCAAATCCTACCCAAGCAGTTTCTCAAGTTAATTGATAAAAAAGGCTTTGGTAAGTACCTTATGTATGCTTGGAGATATTTGGACGATAAGTATACTGAGGATCCAGACTTTGTCTTTAATAGACCTGAATATCGCAAAGCCAGTATTCTCATTTCAGGGGATAACTTCGGCGCAGGGTCTTCGAGGGAACACGCTGCTTGGGCTCTAGCGGACTATGGTTTTAAGGTCGTGATTGCGGGGTCTTTCGGTGATATTCATTACAATAATGAACTCAATAATGGTATGTTGCCTATTGTTCAGCCCAGAGAGGTTAGAGAGAAACTAGCTCAGCTACAACCAAGTGACCAGGTAACTGTGGACTTGGAACAACAAAAAATCATCTCACCAGTTGGAGAATTCACGTTTGAAATTGATAGCGAATGGAAACACAAACTCTTAAATGGTTTGGATGATATTGGTATTACCTTGCAGTATGAAGATTTGATTGCTGCTTATGAAAAACAACGACCAGCCTACTGGCAGGATTAGAAGAAAAATAGAAAAGGAAATAGAACTATGACAAAACACATTCAATGGAAGGGAACACTTTCACAAGAAGGATATGACATTTTAAAAGGTGAGGGCGGATGTATCGTTTGCCCTACTAAAGTTGGTTACATCATCATGACTAGCGATAAGGCTGGTCTTGAACGTAAGTTTGAAGCTAAAGAACGTAACCGTAACAAACCAGGTGTTGTTCTCTGCGGTAGCATGGACGAGCTTCGCGCCTTAGCACAACTTAACCCAGAAATTGAAGCCTTCTACCAAAAACATTGGGATGAAGATATTCTTCTTGGTTGTATCCTTCCTTGGAAACCAGAAGCCTTTGAAAAACTCAAAGCATACGGTGATGGCCGTGAAGAACTGATGACTGACGTTCGTGGTACTAGCTGTTTCGTTATCAAGTTTGGGAAAGCTGGTGAACAATTGGCTGACAAACTTTGGGAA
Organism: Streptococcus sp. 1449; assembly: GCF_013276805.1. NCBI lineage: Bacteria > Bacillati > Bacillota > Bacilli > Lactobacillales > Streptococcaceae > Streptococcus > Streptococcus sp. 1449. The sequence continues at coordinate 59,256 of NZ_VMLS01000002.1, read as the reverse complement.
GAAGGCAAGATGGTTTATGCCTCATCAGCTAACCCATCTGGAAAAGGAAACCGTGGTAAGGTAGAAGGTATCGGAGAACGCATCGAAGGGGCAGTTGACCTTGTTATCGAGGCGGACGACTATGTGGCATCTATCCAGCCTGACAAAACGATTGAAACTCGCTACGAGCAAGGTGTGATGGTCTCTATGGTCGATAAAGACGGCAAACTCATCCCAGAACAAGGAGGAGCACGCTCAACTTCACCAGCTCCAGTTGTAATCCGCAAAGGGCTTGACATTGATAAGATTATGATGCACTTGTCAGATATCTTTAACTCATGGGACTACCGTCAGGGCGAGTATTATTAGGATAAAAAAGAAGTCTAGTGTTAAGAGGGAATACTCCACTCTACACTAGGCTTTTTCTTTAGAAATTCTTTTCTTTTTCTATAGGATATGATATGCTAGAGATGAGCTATATATTAATAGAACTTACTTGTGAAAGTAAATTAAAGGAGTATTCAAATGAACAGTAAACAAAATAATTACTTTTTTGTTGGTACAAGATTTGGTGATGATGATTATCTTGAATATTTCAGGAAAGAAGGAAAGTGGGAATTAGGATGGCATAACAACGAGGAAAATAAACAGTATCAAAAAATGTTAAAGTTGTTTAATAAAATTAAACCAGGTGACGTTTTATTTGCTAAATCCACATATGTCAAAAAGAAGAATTTACCTTTTGTAAAGAAAGATGATTTAAAGGTTTCTGTGATGAAAATTCGTGGAATGGCGACTGTTAAAGAGGTTTTAGATGATGGGCATACCATTATTGTTGATTGGAAAAAAGAGTATATAGAGAGGGAGTGGTTTTTCTTTACGGGGCAAGAAACAATATGGTTTCCATCAGATATTAAGTATCGAACTAAAGAGACTAACCAGTTAATAAAATTTGCTGCAAGTGATGAAATCATAATTCAAGACTATGACTATTTTTTGAATCATCCTAATTGGAAAAAGTATAAAAAATTAGAAAGTGAAACTATGTTAAGGAATGATTTTTTATTTAATTATAGTGGTATATTAAGAAAATCCAAAAACCTCATCCTCCGTGGTGCACCGGGGACGGGAAAAACTTATCTTGCTAAAGAAATTGCTAAAGAGTTAACGGAAGGTCATGAGGAGCAAATCGGCTTTGTACAGTTTCATCCATCTTATGATTATACGGATTTTGTAGAAGGTTTAAGACCAGTATCAAATGGGGATGGAGCTATTGAGTTTAGGCTACAGGACGGTATTTTTAAAGATTTTTGTCAGAAAGCAAAAGAAACCCAATTGATTGGAGGACAAGATAATTTTGATGAGGCTTGGGATTCTTACTTAGAATATATAAATGTTGCTGAAGAAAAAGAATATATAACAAAAACATCTTACTTATCTGTTAATAGTAGACAAAATTTGTCAGTAAATTATGATAGTGGTGTTCCAGGATGGTCACTACCTAGCAAATATGTTTACGAGTTGTATAAAGATAAAAATTATAATAAGCAAGAATACTACAAAAGTGGTGGAAAAACTGTCCTAGAAACATTGAGAAAGAGATTTGGTTTGAAAGACTATGTTTCCCCAATAGAAATTGATACTGATAAGAAATTCGTCTTCATCATCGATGAAATCAATCGTGGGGAGATTTCTAAGATTTTTGGCGAACTCTTTTTCTCTATCGACCCTGACTATCGTGGTGAAAAAGGAAGTGTTTCTACCCAATATGCAAATCTACACGAAACTGATGAAAAGTTCTATATCCCCGAAAATGTTTACATCATCGGAACTATGAATGATATTGATCGTTCAGTGGATACCTTTGATTTTGCTATGCGTCGTCGTTTTCGTTTTGTTGAAGTTACTGCCGAGGGTCAAGTTGGCATGTTGGATAAAGAGCTGAATATCCATGCAGAAGAAGCAAAAATTCGTCTAAGAAACTTGAACGCTGCTATCGAAAATGTTCAGGAATTAAACAGTCATTATCATATTGGACCAAGTTATTTTCTTAAGTTGAAGGATGTAGATTTTGACTATGAATTACTCTGGTCTGATTATATTAAGCCTCTCCTAGAAGACTACTTGCGAGGTTCTTATGATGAGGTTGAAACTTTGGAAACTTTGAAAAAAGCATTTGAACTGACAAATAATGAGCAAAAAGATCAGGCAGTAGCTGATGACAATGAAGGCGATGAAAACGATGATGCGGATTACTGATAATCAACACAAGATTATTAAAGAAAAATTTGTTGAAGAATATCCTAAACTAAGCAATCTTCTTTTAGACAGAACCTTGGAAAGTCTATCCCAAGATGAACGTATTTTCATTTTTCCAAATGATTTGACTCATACTCCTGATTTGGATAAGGACCAAAAGATTTTTGAAACAGTCAATCAGAAAATCAAGACAGGGAACGTGATTGGTTTTCTTGGATATGGTCAGGAAAGATTAACGATTTCCTCACGATTTTCTGATGAGAGTAATGACCATTTTTTGCATTATCTCTTAAACAAGGTTCTTCATATCAATCTCACTAGTTTAGATGTTGCTTTGTCTCGTGAAGAGAGGCTTTATCAACTTTTGATGTATCTCTTCCCCAAGTATCTACAAGCTGCTATTCGAAAAGGTCTTTATAAGGAATACCAGAGATTTTCTCATAACGACAGTCATGTTAAGGGAGTGATTGATGTAAGAAACCATCTCAAGAAAAATCTTCCTTTCACGGGAAATATTGCCTACACAACGAGAGAGTTCACCTATGATAATCCCCTCATGCAGTTGGTCCGTCACACTATTGAATACATTAAGAATCAGAAAAGCATTGGTCAAGGGGTACTAGATAATCTCTCAACTAGTCGTGAAAACGTATCTGAAATCGTGCGTGTAACGCCCTCTTATAAACTAGCTGATCGTGCTAAGATTACTCGGAGAAATCAATCTAAACCTATACGTCATGCATACTTTCACGAGTACAGAAACTTACAAGAACTTTGTCTGATGATCCTAAACCAAGAAAAGCACGGTTTAGGGTATCAAGATCAAAAAATCTATGGTATTCTCTTTGATGTTGCCTGGCTTTGGGAAGAGTATGTTTACACCTTGTTGCCAAAAGGTTTTGTACATCCCAGAAATAAGGATAAGACGGATGGAATTTCAGTATTTTCTGTTGGGAAACGAAAAGTATATCCAGATTTTTATGACAGAGAACGAAAGATTGTTCTAGATGCAAAATATAAAAAACTGGAATTGACTGAAAAAGGAATCAACCGTGAGGACTTATTCCAGCTGATTTCCTATTCTTATATTTTAAAAGCTGAGAAGGCTGGACTTGTTTTTCCGAGCAAGGACAAGGTTATTGATAATGAGATGGGAAACCTAGCAGGTTATGGAGCTCAATTGAAGAAGTGGTCTATTCGAATCCCTCAGAATGCCTCATTCTATAGTGCATTTTGTAAAATGATGGAAAATTCAGAAGAAAATTTTAAAGCGATTATTGATGAAGAAGTGGGGAGAAAATAATTTCCCCTCTTTCTTTTATTTTTAACACAAGCAAAACCCGAACAATATATTTTAATTCATAAAATAATTTGACAAAAACTGTACTTTAGTTTATAATAAATTAAGGAAACGTCGGAAAAGGCGTAGTGATGCGAGAGCATAGGTAGGTCATTACAAAAGAAACGAGACATCGATATGTTAAATGAATTTCCAATTTTTGATTACGAAGATATTCAATTGATTCCAAATAAATGTGTCATTAAAAGCCGTGCAGAAGCGGATACAAGTGTCACTTTAGGAAATCACACCTTTAAACTACCTGTTGTGCCAGCTAATATGCAGACGATTTTGGATGAAAATGTAGCAGAGCAACTGGCAAAAGGTGGTTACTTCTACATTATGCACCGTTTTGATGAAGCAGGACGTATTCCTTTTATTAAGCGTATGCATGAGCAAGGGCTCATTGCTTCTATCTCTGTCGGCGTTAAGGACTATGAGTATGATTTTGTTAGCCAGCTCAAGGCTGATGCTCCAGAATATATCACGATTGACATCGCTCATGGTCATGCTGATAGCGTGATTTCTATGATTCAACACATCAAGAAAGAATTGCCAGATACTTTTGTTATTGCTGGAAATGTGGGAACACCAGAAGCTGTGCGTGAATTGGAAAATGCTGGTGCGGATGCTACTAAGATCGGAATTGGACCTGGTAAGGTTTGTATCACCAAGGTCAAGACTGGTTTTGGTACAGGTGGTTGGCAGTTGGCTGCTCTCCGTTGGTGTGCTAAGGCTGCACGTAAACCGATTATCGCTGATGGAGGGATTCGCACTCACGGTGATATTGCCAAGTCTATCCGTTTCGGTGCTAGCATGGTCATGATTGGTTCCCTCTTTGCAGGACACATCGAAAGTCCAGGGAAAACAATTGAAGTTGATGGTGAACAGTTCAAAGAATATTACGGTTCAGCTTCACAATATCAAAAGGGTGCTTATAAGAACGTGGAGGGCAAACGCATCTTGCTTCCTGCCAAAGGTCATCTGCAAGACACTTTAACTGAGATGGAACAAGACCTTCAAAGTGCTATTTCTTATGCAGGTGGACGTCAGGTTGCTGACCTTAAACACGTTGATTATGTGATCGTGAAAAACTCTATTTGGAATGGGGATGCTTCCCACTAAGACGGGCTATTTGGCCAGAAAAAAACTTGTTATTAGAGCAAATTTCTGTTATAATAAAACAAGTTTCCACCCTTAGTGTAATGGATATCACGTAAGATTCCGGTTCTTGAGATGGGGGTTCGATTCCCTCAGGGTGGATATAAACATCCTAAAAAGCCTTTAATAGGGCTTTTTTTATCTTGCCCCCAATTTGCCTCTAAAACTGAAAACTTCATTCTAAAGAATGCCCAAATGCTCTCCAGTCCCGTTTTAGAGTGACTCAGGAGGCTTTTTTTGATATAATAAAAAGGACTGTTATCAGTTAGAAAGAGGTTGGTATGAAAGAATTACAAACTGTACTTAAAAACCATTTTGCAATCGAATTTGCAGACAAAAAGTTACTGGAGACTGCCTTTACTCATACGAGTTATGCCAATGAGCACCGCCTCTTAAAAATTTCACACAATGAGCGCTTGGAATTTTTAGGAGACGCTGTTCTACAGTTATTGATTTCAGAATATCTGTATAAAAAATATCCTAAAAAACCTGAGGGTGATTTGTCCAAACTCCGTGCCATGATTGTCCGCGAGGAGAGTTTGGCTGGTTTTGCGCGTGATTGCCAGTTTGATCAGTTTATCAAGCTGGGTAAGGGGGAAGAAAAGTCTGGTGGACGCAATCGTGACACCATTCTTGGCGATGCCTTTGAAGCCTTTCTTGGTGCCCTCCTTTTGGACAAGGATGTGGCCAAGGTCAAGGAATTTATCTATCAAGTCATGATTCCAAAAGTAGAAGCTGGCGAATTTGAGATGATTACAGATTACAAAACCCATCTCCAAGAGTTACTTCAGGTCAATGGCGATGTGGCTATTCGTTATCAGGTCATTTCTGAAACGGGTCCTGCCCACGATAAGGTCTTTGATGTAGAAGTTCTTGTTGAAGGTAAGAGCATCGGTCAAGGTCAAGGTCGTTCTAAAAAATTAGCAGAGCAGGAAGCTGCTAAAAATGCCGTTGAGAAAGGGCTGGATTCATGTATTTAAAGGAAATCGAAATTCAGGGATTCAAGTCTTTTGCTGATAAGACTAAGGTCGTTTTTGACCAAGGTGTGACGGCAGTTGTTGGACCCAATGGATCAGGAAAGTCCAATATTACAGAAAGTCTTCGTTGGGCCTTGGGGGAGTCTAGTGTCAAGAGTCTCCGTGGGGGCAAGATGCCGGATGTCATCTTTGCTGGAACAGAAAGTCGCAAATCGCTCAATTATGCTTTTGTAGTTGTGACTCTGGATAATCATGACGGATTTATCAAGGATGCAGGTCAAGAAATCAGGGTAGAACGCCATATCTATCGTAGTGGTGATAGCGAATACAAGATTGACGGCAAGAAAGTGCGTCTTCGTGATATTCATGATCTTTTCTTGGATACAGGTTTGGGACGAGATTCCTTCTCTATCATTTCCCAAGGGAAGGTTGAGGAGATTTTCAACTCTAAGCCTGAAGAACGCAGAGCTATTTTTGAAGAAGCTGCAGGAGTTTTGAAATACAAGACTCGTCGAAAAGAAACTGAGAGTAAACTGCAGCAAACTCAGGATAATTTAGACCGCCTTGAAGACATTATCTACGAGTTGGATAATCAAATCAAGCCTCTTGAGAAGCAAGCTGAGAATGCCCGTAAGTTTTTAGACTTGGAAGGTCAACGCAAGGCTATTTATTTAGATGTTTTGGTTGCTCAAATCAAGGAAAATAAGGTTGAACTAGACTCGACAGAAGAAGAGTTGGCTCAGGTTCAGGAACTCTTGACTAGTTATTACCAAAAGCGTGAAAAATTAGAAGAAGAAAATCAGAATCTCAAGAAGCAACGCCAAGATTTACAGGCTGAAATGGCCAAAGACCAAGGCAGTTTGATGGATTTGACCAGTCTGATTAGTGATTTAGAGAGAAAATTAGCCCTATCGAAATTAGAATCTGAGCAAGTAGCCCTGAATCAACAGGAAGCACAAGCTCGTTTGGCTGCTTTGGAGGATAAGAAAAATTCACTCAGCCAAGAAAAATCGAATAAAGAAAGTTCTTTAGCTCTCTTAGAAGAAAATTTAGTCCAAAATAATCAAAAACTCAATCGATTAGAAGCTGAATTGCTGGCTTTTTCAGATGATCCTGATCAGATGATTGAGCTCTTACGCGAACGCTTTGTGGCGCTTTTACAGGAAGAAGCGGATGTCTCAAACCAACTGACCCGTATCGAGAATGAGTTGGAAAATAGTCGTCAGCTTTCTCAAAAACAAGCAGATCAACTACAAAAGCTGAAAAAACAGTTGGCTACAGCTAAAGAGAAGGCTAGTCAGCAAAAGGCGGAGCTTGAAACTGCCAAGGAGCAGGTTCAGAAATTATTGGCCGACTACCAAGTATGTGCCAAGGAGCAAGAGGAACAGAAAGCTTCCTATCAAACTCAACAAAGTCAACTCTTTGACCGTCTGGACAGTCTTAAAAACAAGCAGGCCAGAGCTCAGAGTTTGGAAAATATCCTGAGAAATCATAGTAACTTTTATGCAGGTGTTAAGAGTATTCTCCAAGAAAAAGACTGTCTTGGTGGGATTATTGGGGCAGTCAGTGAGCACCTGACCTTTGATGTGCATTATCAAACTGCCCTAGAGATTGCGCTTGGAGCCAGCAGTCAGCATATCATCGTAGAAGATGAACATGCGGCAACCAAGGCGATTGATTTCCTCAAACGTAACAGAGCCGGTCGTGCAACCTTTCTTCCTTTGACAACAATCAAGGCTCGTACGATTTCAAGTCAGAATCAAGATGCTATTGCTGCAAGTTCAGGATTTCTGGGCATGGCAGATGAGTTGGTGACATTCGATACTAGACTGGAAGCCATTTTCAAGAACTTGCTAGCTACGACGGCTATCTTTGATACCGTAGAACATGCTCGTGCAGCTGCTAGCCAGGTTCGTTATCAGGTTCGTATGGTGACTTTGGATGGCACAGAGTTGCGCACAGGTGGTTCTTACGCAGGTGGAGCCAATCGCCAGAATAACAGCATTTTCATCAAGCCAGAACTGGAGCAATTACAAAAAGAAATTGCTGAAGAAGAAGTAAGCTTACGTTCAGAAGAAGCGAGTTTGAAGAACTTGCAAGACGAGATGGCTAGATTGACCGAATCATTAGAAGCCATCAAATCTCAGGGTGAGCAGGCTCGTATTCAGGAGCAGGGCTTGTCCCTCGCTTATCAGCAGACCAGTCAGCAAGTCGAAGAATTAGAAACTCTTTGGAAACTCCAAGAAGAGGAATTAGATCGTCTTTCTGAGGGAGATTGGCAAGCAGATAAGGAAAAATGCCAAGCACGCCTTGCTACTATTTCCAGTGACAAGCAAAATCTAGAAGCTGAGATTGAAGAGATTAAGTCTAACAAAAATGCCATCCAAGAACGTTATCAGAACTTGCAAGAACAGGTAGCGCAAGCTCGCTTGCTTAAGACAGAACTGCAAGGGCAAAAACGTTATGAAGTTGCTGATATTGAACGTTTAGGCAAAGAATTGGACAATTTAGATATAGAACAAGAGGAAATCCAGCGTCTTCTTCAAGAAAAGGTTGACAATCTTGAGAAAGTTGATACGAATTTGCTCAGTCAACAGGTAGAAGAAGCCAAAACTCAGAAAACAAACCTCCAACAAGGTTTGATTCGCAAGCAGTTTGAGTTGGATGATATTGAAGGCCAGCTGGATGATATTGCTAGTCATTTGGATCAGGCTCGCCAACAGAATGAGGAATGGATTCGCAAGCAAACACGTGCTGAAGCTAAGAAAGAAAAGGTCAGCGAGCGCTTACGCCATTTACAAAGCCAATTAACAGACCAGTACCAGATTAGCTATACTGAAGCACTAGAAAAGGCACATGAATTGGAAAATCTTAATCTGGCAGAGCAAAAGGTTAAGGATTTGGAGAAGGCTATTCGCTCACTGGGTCCTGTCAATATAGAAGCTATTGACCAGTACGAAGAAGTTCACAGCCGTCTGGATTTCCTCAATAGCCAGAGAGATGATATTTTGTCAGCGAAAAACCTGCTCCTTGAGACCATTACAGAGATGAATGATGAGGTTAAGGAACGCTTTAAATCAACTTTTGAAGCCATTCGTGAGTCCTTTAAAGTGACCTTCAAACAGATGTTTGGCGGAGGTCAGGCAGACTTGATATTGACTGAGGGCGACCTTTTAACAGCTGGTGTGGAGATTTCTGTTCAACCTCCAGGTAAGAAAATCCAGTCGCTTAACCTCATGAGTGGTGGTGAAAAAGCCCTGTCAGCTCTAGCTTTGCTTTTCTCTATCATTCGAGTTAAGACTATCCCATTTGTCATCTTGGATGAGGTGGAAGCTGCGCTGGATGAAGCTAATGTTAAACGTTTTGGGGATTACCTCAATCGATTTGACAAGGACAGCCAGTTCATCGTCGTAACCCACCGTAAAGGAACCATGGCAGCGGCTGATTCCATCTATGGAGTGACCATGCAAGAGTCAGGTGTCTCAAAAATTGTTTCGGTTAAGTTAAAAGATTTAGAAAGTATTGAAGGATGACAATTAAACTAGTAGCAACAGAAATCGGAATAAGTAAATTGATACAATAGCATATAAAGAAAGCCTTGAAATTTAGCTGATTTCAGGGCTTTTTAACTGTCTATTGTTATCAGGGTAAAATCATTAGAGATGTTGTGAGTTTATGGAGACACCCTTGATTTGTAAAATGTTAAATAGTAGAGAATCATTTCATCTATTCTTTGTTTACCAGTTTATCGAAATGGCTAGTATAGTGTAATTTTAACTTGTCTTCTCCTAAAATATCAAGGACTTGTATGGCCTGTTTCATTTTTTCAATTCCGCTATCTAAATGACGCTTAAATTCAAAGTAACCAGTTGCATAGAGAAAAACTGTCTGTTCATAAAAGTTTAATTCATTATCTAATAATGCTTTTATTTCGGTGATTAGACAAGTACAGTTTGAAAATTCTTCCTTATCTACGCTAAGAATTAGACAATTGATGGCCAATTGAGTGACAATTCGCTTATTTGTTTTATTCAACGAAGAGTAGATGTAATTGTTCAACATTTCCTTTGTTAATAGGAAGTAGGAGTTGTAGTTTATTGTTCGTACACAGTTACCTAATAAAGTGATTTCATAGTAACCCCATTTTTCAACTTTAAAGAGATAATCTGTCAATTGAAGTAATTCTTTATTTGATGGAATAATGCTGGAATCCATTGTATGTAGAATGGATTTTATCATTGTTTTCTCGAAAGAATTTAAAGTGTAATGTGATGAGTCAGAAAGTAGAGCAGCTATATTTTTGATGTTATGTGATGAATATTGCTTACGAATATATTGAACCAAATTAGCGAATAATTCAGCATTAGTATAATCTTCATTATGTAAAATAAGAAACTCATCTAAAGTAATGTGTAATTTGTCTAAAATATTGATAAGTCGAATACAAGATATCTCTGATTCCCCACGTTCGAATCTAGATATTTGAGATTTTGAAAGGTGTTCATCTGCTACAGAGCATAGACTAATTTGTTTTCCTTTACGAACTTTTCTAAGTGTGATGCCAAGTTTTGATTTCATAATTTCCCATTTTCCCAACAAAAATTAAATCCGTTTTTATTTATTGTACAATAAATAAAAACGGAAAGGAAGTCCGAGTATGAAGAAAATTTCAAAATTTTTGCCGATTTTGGTTTTGGTGATGGATATTATCATAATTTTTGGTTAGTAAAAGATGAATTAGAAGGAATGTGGTATGATCAGCAATAAAATTTCATCAGAGTTAAAATATTATCTATATATCATTTTTACAAATTTACGATTTACTAGAATAGTAAATATTATCTTTATTGTCCAGTTTTTGGGATTATCTTTAGTACAATTTGCATTTTTTCAATCTATTTTTCTATTTTCTCAATTAGTTTCAGAGATTCCCTGCGGAATTTTAGGAGATAGATTTAGTAAGAAGAAAATCGTTCTATTGGGACTAGTTCTGTTATCAATTACTCCATTATTAACTCTTTCATCAATCTTGCTAATGAAGGACTATGTTTACTATGTTATTCTAGGGGCATTTGTTTTAGAAGGAGTAGGAAATGCTTTATTAAGTGGAGCTGATGATGCCTTGTTTTTTGAATCTCTAAGAAGTGAAGGCAAGGAGGAGAGTTATGGGAAAATAAGAGGAAAGTTACAATTAATCAGTGCTCTGACTTTGGGGATTGCTACATTTATAGGAGGTGGTTTGTATAGCATTACAAGATATTTACCATATTTTATTCAGTCTTTTACACTTATAGGTTCAATGATAATCATCATATCTATTCCAGATAATCAGAAAAACGCTATAGAAGATCTTAATCAAAATGGTGTTCCGAAATTTAAAGAATTATTTTCAGTTTTTCATAGGTTGCTAGAATCTACTAAAATTCTTTTCATGTTCGCTTTTACTACGGTTATTGTCTCAGCAATTAACGTAATGTTTGCTTTATTACCAGATTATTTTTCTAAAATAGGATTTTCTACATCTATTAATGGAGCTATGTTTATGATTTATAGTATCATTGGTGGCATAGTAGCAACTCAAGCTTATAAAATATCAAAAATAAGAGTTTCTAAATTAATTATGCTGCTATCATTGATACTAATGATTTCCATTATTTTTCAAATTTTGCCTTTCAATGCCACATTTATATTTAGTCTTCTACTGTTGTACATTATCATAGATATTCTTGATCCTATTATCATGGAGATGTTACATCTTTGGGTTGATGACAATTCAAGAGCAACAGTTATATCAGGACTATCCTTTTCAATTAGTCTTGTTACAATGTTGGTAAATCCGATAATTGGTGTAGGAATTCAAATATTTAATATGAGAATAACTATCTTATTGATTTCTAGTTTTATGATTGTAATGATATTAATCTCGTATATGTTAATAGAAAAAACTAAAAGGAGTAAAAAACATGAAAACAGAGAATAAGGCTTATTTAGGTGATTCCAGAGCTATGGAAGATGTCGAAAATGATTCTGTTGATTTAATAATCACTTCTCCACCATATTTTAATTTAGTTGATTATCAACACGATAATTAGATTGGGTTAATAGAAACATATAAAGGCTATATTTAGAGTCTAAATAGTGTTTGGGAAAGATGTAGTAAAATATTAAAAGAAACAGGAACAATTTGCATCAATATTTGCAGTTCTGTAGAAATTAGCAGAAAAAATCAAAATATGTATTACGATATCAAACATGAAATTGAAAAATTCTTTGCGGAGCATAATTTCTATATTGAAGGGACAATAATATGTAATTTGAATAATACTTCATATATCAAAAATCAAGTTGAAAAATATCCTTCAAGTTATTCGAATAATGAGTCTTTGATTCTAAATAACTATGAATACATATTGATTTTTAAGAAAAAGTCAGAATTTATAGTGTGGGATAGAAACATTGAGGGAACTAAATTTATTGACTGCATTTGGAATATACCTTGGGATTATTCTACAAGACCACCAGCTTTTTCAGAACAAATTGTCAATCAACTTATTGATATTTATTCTCTGGAAGGTGATGTTGTGTTGGATCCGTTTATGAGGCAAGCAACTACATCTTTGTGTGCTTTTAAGAAAAACAGAAAGTTCATTACTTATGAATTAAATCCAACCACTTATAAATTCTGAAGAAACCTTTAAGACAATTTTGAAAGACGAGCATCTCTTCCTTGTTATTGGACGATAAACAAGTGGAACTTACTCTGACTTGGAATTCCACTTGTTTTTTCGATTTTTATCAGATTAATTTCAACTTTTATTGGCGGTGGAAGTTAGTTTGGGAATTTAGAAAAAATCCAGTTATACTAAAGGGTTAAGTAATATTGGATAAAAATTAAGTGATAAAGTCGGGAGTTTATCAAGCGTCTAATCTCAAATGGATTAGGCGCTATTTGCTTTTTCTATGGTATAATAGAAGGTGGATTTATTAATTGGAGTATGAAGAATTTATGATTAAACTAGTAGCAACGGATATGGACGGAACCTTCCTAGATGAGAATGGACGCTTTGATATGGACCGCCTCAAGTCTCTCTTGGTTTCTTACAAGGAAAAAGGGATTTACTTTGCGGTGGCTTCGGGGCGCGGATTTTTATCTCTAGAAAAATTATTTGCTGATGTTCGTGATGACATTATTTTCATCGCGGAAAATGGCAGTTTAGTAGAGTATCAAGGTCAGGACTTGTATGAAGCGACTATGTCTCGTGAGTTTTATCTGGCAACTTTTGAAAAGCTGAAAACGTCACCTTATGTAGATATCAATAAATTGCTCTTGACGGGTAAGAAGGGTTCTTATGTGCTAGATACGGTTGATGCAACCTATTTGAAAGAGAGCCAGCACTATAATGAAAATATCCAAAAAGTAGCGAGTTTGGAAGCTATCACAGATGATATTTTCAAATTTACAACCAACTTCACAGAAGAAACGCTAGAAGCTGGGGAAACTTGGGTCAATGAAAATGTCCCTGGTGTTAAGGCCATGACAACTGGCTTTGAATCCATTGATATTGTTCTGGATTATGTCGATAAGGGTGTGGCTATTGTTGAATTAGCTAAAAAACTTGGTATCACAATGGATCAGGTTATGGCTTTTGGAGACAATCTAAATGATTTGCATATGATGCAGGTTGTGGGACATCCTGTGGCTCCTGAAAATGCACGACCAGAAATTTTAGAATTAGCAGAGACTGTGATTGGTCACCATAAAGACCAGTCGGTTATAGCTTATATGGAGGGCTTATAATGGCAGATATAAAATTGATTGCATTGGACTTGGATGGGACCTTGCTGACTACTGATAAAAGGTTGACGGATCGCACCAAGGCAACCTTGAAAGCTGCGCGTGATCGTGGTATTAAGGTTGTATTGACAACTGGTCGTCCCTTAAAAGCCATGGATTTCTTTCTCCATGAGCTAGGGACTGACGGCCAAGAAGATGAGTATACGATTACTTTTAATGGTGGTTTGGTTCAGAAAAATACAGGAGAAATCCTTGATAAAACAGTCTTTTCATATGATGATGTGGCACGCTTGTATGAGGAAACAGAGAAATTATCACTGCCTCTTGATGCTATCTCAGAAGGAACTGTTTATCAAATCCAATCCGACCAAGAAAGTCTTTATGCCAAATTTAATCCAGCTTTGACTTTTGTTCCAGTGGACTTTGAAGACTTGTCTAGTCAAATGACCTACAATAAATGCGTGACTGCCTTTGCTCAAGAACCCTTGGATGCAGCCATTCAAAAGATTTCTCCAGAATTGTTTGACCAATATGAAATCTTTAAATCACGTGAAATGTTGCTAGAATGGTCACCAAAGAATGTTCATAAAGCAACAGGTTTGGCAAAACTAATCAGCCATCTAGGAATCGACCAAAGCCAAGTTATGGCCTGTGGTGATGAAGCCAATGACCTTTCTATGATTGAATGGGCAGGGCTTGGTGTTGCCATGCAAAACGCTGTTCCTGAAGTAAAGGCAGTCGCAAATGTAGTGACGCCAATGACCAACGATGAAGAGGCTGTCGCCTGGGCTATCGAAGAATATGTGCTAAAGGAGAACTAAGATATGGGATTATTTGACCGTCTATTCGGAAAAAAAGAAGAACCTAAAATCGAAGAAGTTGTAAAAGAAGCTCTGGAAAATCTTGATTTGTCTGAAGATGTTGAGCATGCCTTAACAGAAGCTGAGGAAGTTTCTCAGGAAGAAGCAGAGGTGGAAATTGTTGAACAAGCTGTGTTCCAAGAAGAGGAAATCCAAGACACAGTTGAAGAACGTCTGGATTCAGAGCTAGCTGTAGAGGTTCATCAAGAAGAAATAGAAGAATTGCCAAACTCAGAAGAAGTCTCAGAGGAAGAGAACACTGAGCGCGAAGGAACTGAAGAAGAAAATAGCTTTGAAGCGCTTGAAGCACAAACGCCTCAGGTAGAAGAAACTGTTCAGGAAAAATATGACCGCAGTCTCAAGAAAACTCGTACGGGCTTCGGTGCTCGCTTGAACGCCTTCTTTGCTAATTTCCGATCTGTTGACGAAGAATTTTTCGAGGAACTGGAAGAACTGCTGATCATGAGTGACGTTGGTGTCCAAGTCGCTTCTAACTTAACAGAGGAGCTTCGTTACGAAGCCAAGCTTGAAAACGCCAAGAAACCTGATGCACTTCGTCGTGTCATCATTGAGAAATTAGTTGAGCTTTATGAAAAGGATGGTAACTACGATGAAAGCATCCACTTCCAAGATGGCTTGACAGTCATGCTCTTTGTTGGTGTTAATGGTGTTGGGAAAACAACTTCTATTGGGAAACTAGCCCACCGCTACAAACAAGCAGGTAAGAAGGTCATGCTGGTTGCGGCAGATACCTTCCGTGCAGGGGCAGTAGCCCAGCTAGCTGAATGGGGTCGACGTGTAGATGTTCCAGTTGTAACTGGACCTGAAAAAGCTGACCCAGCCAGTGTCGTATTTGATGGCATGGAACGTGCCGTGTCCGAAGGTATCGATATTCTCATGATTGATACCGCTGGTCGTCTGCAAAACAAGGATAACCTCATGGCTGAGTTGGAAAAGATTGGTCGTATTATCAAACGTGTTGTGCCCGAAGCTCCGCATGAAACCTTCTTGGCACTTGATGCATCAACAGGTCAAAATGCCTTGGTACAGGCTAAAGAATTTTCAAAAATTACCCCTTTGACAGGAATTGTCTTGACTAAGATTGATGGCACTGCTCGAGGTGGTGTGGTTCTAGCCATCCGTGAAGAACTCAATATTCCTGTAAAATTGATTGGATTTGGTGAAAAAATCGATGATATTGGAGAGTTTAACTCAGAAAACTTTATGAAAGGTCTCTTGGAAGGCTTAATCTAATCAGAAACAAAAATCCTGCAAGGAACAAACTTGCAGGAATTTTGTTTATTCTAAACGACCATCTTGACGATAGGCGATATCTGGTTGCCAAGTCCATTTGGCATCGAATTTTTCAAGTAAGTCAAAGCTGGCTTGAGGTCCCATGCTTCCAGCTTTATAGTCATGAAGTGGGGCACCATTTTCAGCCCAGAGCTCTTCGATACGGTCAATCAATTTCCATGACGCACCAACTTCATCCCAGTGGCTAAAGTTAGTTGAGTTGTTATTTAGGACATCATAAATCAATTTCTCGTATGGTTCTGGAGAAGCACCAGTTGCGGTCGCATCTGTACGGTAATCAAGTGAGTTAGGAGCCAAGTTAAATTCTTCTCCTACCTGCTTCCCATTTAGGCTAAGAGAGAAACCTTCTGTTGGTTGGATATAGATGGTCAAAATGTTTGGAGCAAGTGGTTCTCCAAAGATAGAGTCCATTTGTTTAAAGACGATGTTGACATGAGTTCCTTTTTCAGTCAGACGTTTACCAGTACGGAAGAAGAAAGGAACACCACGGAATCGATCGCTGTTTACAAAGAAGGCACCAGATGCAAAGGTTTCAGTTGTAGATTCTGGATTCACATTTGGCTCGCTACGATAAGAGATGTATTTCATGCCATCAATCTTACCTGAACGGTATTGACCGCGGATAAAGTGTTCTTTAAGCTCTTCATCCGTTGGATGATAGAGGTTTTTAAAGACCTTAATCTTTTCAGCACGAATCTCGTCTTTTGTGAAGCTTGCTGGCTTGTCCATAGCAAGGAGAGAAAGAAGTTGCAGTGTATGGTTTTGTACCATGTCGCGGAGGGCACCAGATTGGTCATAGTAGCCACCACGTTCTTCTACACCCAAGCGCTCCGCAAAGGTAATTTGAACATTGTCGATAAAGTCCTTGTTCCAAACATTTTCAAAAATCAGGTTTGCAAAGCGAACTGCAAAGATACTTTGAATCATTTCCTTCCCAAGATAATGGTCGATACGGAAAATTTGTTCTTCGTCAAATGTTGCTAGGAGCTCGTCATTCAACTTGCTTGCAGTTGCGTAATCTGTACCAAATGGTTTTTCAACGATTAAGCGTTCAAAACCTTTACCGTCAACAATGTTTTCAGACTTGAGGTGTTTTGCTATAGTTCCAAAGAACTGAGGCGCCATAGACAAGAAGAAGAGCTTGTTGTGTTCAGCTTGGTACTTGTCATTTAGTTCAGCCTGCAATTGACGCAAAGCAATGTAGTGTTCTGTATCGTTGACATCATGACTTTGATAGTAGAAGTGGCTAGCGAACTCTTGAGCCTGTTCGGTACTATCTGCCAAATCAAGGATCGATTCGACTACAACAGATTCAAAATATTCCTTGCTCCAAGGACGACGGGCAGTTCCAATAACGGCAAAATGTTTGGAAAGATTGCCGGATTTATATAGTCTAAATAGGGAAGGGTAGAGCTTGCGTTTAGCCAGGTCTCCACTCGCACCGAAAATTGTAACAATAACCTTAGATGACATCTAGCTACCTAATTTCTATTTTTATTCCTAGTCTTGCTAGGTATGAGGAAACCTCATTTCATAAACTTAATTCTAACATAATTTTCCGAAAAATCAAAAATTCCAATACGAGGTAGAAAAAAACTGCAAGGAAATCCTTACAGTTTGCGTTTAAACGTTTAAGACCTTGTCCAAGAAATCTTTCAGACGTGGGTGTTGTGGGTTATCAAAGATTTGATCAGGTGTTCCGTCTTCAAGGAATTCACCATCTGCAGTAAAGATAACGCGGTTAGCAACCTGACGGGCAAATCCCATCTCGTGGGTTACAATGATCATGGTCATGCCTTGCTCCGCTAATTCCTTCATAACGTTTAGTACGTCTCCGACCATCTCAGGGTCAAGGGCAGAAGTTGGTTCATCAAAGAGCATGATGTCTGGATTCATTGCTAGTCCACGAGCGATGGCCACACGTTGTTTTTGACCACCTGACAGGCTATCTGGACAGGCCTTAGCCTTATCTGCTAGCCCAACCTTGTCAAGCAACTCCATTCCCAATTTCTCAGCTTCTTCCTTAGTCATCAACTTGTGCTCAATAGGAGCAAAAGTAATGTTGTCCAATACAGACATGTGTGGGAAGAGGTTGAAGTGTTGGAAAACCATTCCGATATTTTCACGGACGTGGTCAACGTTGGTTGTTTTTTCTGTTAAGTCATAACCGTTCACAGTGATGTGACCGCTAGTAACTTCTTCTAGAAGATTAAGGCTACGGAGGAAAGTTGACTTACCAGAACCTGAAGGACCGATGATACAAACGACATCTCCTTCATAGAACTTAGTCGTAATTCCTTTTAAAACTTCATTTTTTCCGTAGCTTTTGTGTAAATCATTTACATCAATTTTTAATTTTGCCATTAACGAATCCTCTTTTCTAAGCGTTTCGCTAGTTTAGTCAAAAGTGTGATAATTACAAGATAGAAGATAGCAAGGATTGCATACATCTTGAAACTTTGGTAGTTACGGGCAATGATAATCTTACCAGTTTGGAAGAGTTCAACCAAACCGATAGCAGATACGATGGTTGTATCTTTAAGAGCGATAACGAATTGGTTGACAAAGTTTGGCAACATCAATTTAGTTGCTTGTGGCAAGATAATCTTACGCATGGTTTTTCCATAAGAGATACCCAAGCTTCGGCTGGCTTCCATTTGTCCAATTGGAACGGCCTGAATACCACCACGAACGATCTCAGCGATATAAGCGGCTGCATTGAGAGATAGGGCAATAGTACCAGCTACAAAGTCGTTAATTGGACTTTGTTGACCTGTGATCGACTCGATGAAGTTTGGAATTCCCCAGAAGATGAAGGCTGCAAGAATCATCAATGGAATACCACGAATAACGTCAACGAAAATCTCAGAGATGACGCGAAGAGATTTGTATGGGCTAACGCTAAACATACCGAAGATAATCCCGATGACAATGGCAATAGCAAATGAGATAAGAGCTAGAGCAAGAGTGATACCAAGACCGCTAAGGAGTTGTTTGTAGTTGTTTTGAAGCAAGCCCCAGATAGTTGTCTCATCAACAGTGCTTGTTGAAGCAGTTGATGACTCACTAGCTAGGTATTTATCAAGAATCTTTTGGAATTCTCCGTTTGCTTTAAGGTTTGCAAGTCCGTTGTTGAACATTTCAATCAATTCTGGATTTGCTCCTTTTTTAACGGCAAAAGCTGTTTCACCGATCGGAGTTCCAGCGATTGGTGTTTTCAATTTTTGACCTTGGCTGATAGAATATTTGAGAACAGGTTCATCATCCATAACGGCATCAATGGCACCAGTGTTTAAACTGTCATACATTGAAGAACCATCAGCGAAGGTTTTGATTTTGTAGCCGTATTTGCTTTGATTTTCTGTTAGGAAGGTTTGAGAAGCAGTTCCGTTTTTAACACCAACTGTCTTCCCTTTCAAATCTTCATAAGAAGCAATGGTACTTGATTCTTTGACACCAAGGATAGTATTGGCTGTGTAGTATGATTCTGAGAAGTCAAAAGTTGCCTTACGAGCATCTGTGACAGACATACCAGCAATGATACCATCTGCTTGACCAGCTTGGACAGCACTGATAGCAGCATCAAAACCAGGGTTGATGATTTCAATTTCAAAACCTTGGTCTTTAGCGATTGCCTTAATCAATTCCATATCAATACCAGTGTATTGGTTGCTTGAATTTTGGAAAACAAAAGGTGCAAAAGAAGAATCGCTGGCAATGATGTATTTAGCTTTAACAGGAATAGCTTTTAAGCCTGCAAGAGTAGTTGTAGTTGGCACTGCTGAAGACGATGAAGCAGTCCATTTCTTGATGATTTTATCAAGACTACCATCTTTTTTCATTTCAGCTAAGGCTTGGTTAAATTCAGTGACTAAGTGCTCGTATTTGCTACCTTTTTTAACACCGAAAGCAAAACTTCCTACAGCTTCCCCATCCATTTCAATATGGAGGTTTTGCCCTTGGTTAATGGCATACTCGATAACAGGTTTGTCATCCATCATGGCATCGATGGCACCAGCAGTCAAGCTGTTGTTCATCAAATCACCAGTGTCAAATGTTTTAATAGTAAAACCGTATTTATCCTTGATACTTTCAAGGAAACGTTGAGCGGCTGTTCCGTTTTTAACACCAACAGTTTTTCCTTTTAATTGGTCATATTTACTAATCTTGTGTGACTTAGTAGTTGCAATGACAACTTTTGTATCATAGTAAGTATCAGACATGGTGAAAACTTTTTCACGTTCTTTCGTCTTTGTCATCCCTGCCATGATAGCATCAGCTTGACCAGCTTGAACCGCATTGACCGCTGCGTCAAATCCAGGATAGGACATCTGAATGTTCCATCCTTTAATCTCAGCGACTTTGTTAATAATGTCAACATCAATTCCTTTATAAGTTTGATCTGAATCTTTAAACTCAAAAGGCGCATAGGCGGTATCAGAAACAATCTTAATCGTCTCAGCTTTTGCAATACCTAATGAGAAAATTGGGAATAAAATTAGCAAAAATGCTAGAAATTTTTTCTTCATTTTTAGTCTCCTTTTCCGAATATTTTCCCATTATATCAGAAAAAGTAAAAAAAGGCAAATTTTTATATTTCTGTGTTAGAAAATATAACATCCATAATTCTTGTTTTGTCTTGAATCACACAACAGAAGTGCTATAATAAAGGTAGATCATATAGTAAAAGAGGATAAAGTTATGAAAGACAAAAGAATCTTAAAAGACTTTGAAACTTCTAAAATGAGTTTAAACATTTACACAAGCCCCTTGTTAGCTCTATTTTTCGTCTATATATCTGAGTTCATATCTTCTCTATTTTTTGGCCTTAGTTTTTTAGCATTGATCGGGCTATTTGGCAATCTTGGTATGGGTGGTCAAAGAATTGCAGATTTCCTTCAAATGTTATTTCAGAATTTATCTGATAAAACAAGTGACATCCATTTAATATTTGAATTATTGTCCTTTGGTTTTATCATCTTAACTGTGTTTAGATGGACTAGAAAAGTAGAGAAAAGACCGATTCGAACCTTGGGATTCTATAAAGAAAATTTTTTAAGTGCCTTATTTAAAGGATACGGTCTTGGTCTATCCCTCTTTATACTTGCTTTGGCTGGACTAGTAGTGTTGGGGCAGTATCAATTTGACTCCATTCACTTGGATACTTATTCGCTAGCTTTTACTTTATTTACAATACCTTTTTGGATTTTACAAGGAACGGCAGAAGAATTGGTTACTCGTGCTTGGCTGATTCCACAATTGGCTAAGAGAACTAATCTTAAAGTCGCTATTATCATATCTAGTAGTCTCTTTACCTTACTTCATTTAGGAAATCCAGGCATAACTTTCTTATCTGCAATTGATCTCTTTTTATTCGGAGTTGCCATGTCCCTATATCTTCTTAAAACAGATACTATATGGGGTATAGGTGGTATTCATGGAGCCTGGAATTTCGCACAGGGAAACCTCTTTGGAGTATTAGTTAGTGGTCAGTCTTCAGGAACATCAATCATGAAATTTACTCCACAAGGCAATCAAGACTGGCTATCTGGTGGGTCTTTTGGTATTGAGGGTTCCATCGTGTCCAGTATTATTTTGTTTCTGCTGATTCTTTATCTCGCTTATCAATTAAAGAAAGAAAATGAAAGGATGTGACTTCGGTCCGTCCTTTTCTTCGTGAAAATGCTACAAGTATGCTAAAATAGGAATAGCACATCGAGAGAGGATTCTTATGATTAACCGCATTACAGATAATCAATTTAAACTAGTATCAAAATATCAACCATCAGGAGATCAACCACAAGCTATCGAACAGTTGGTTGATAACATTGAGGGTGGAGAAAAAGCTCAGATTCTGATGGGGGCGACCGGAACAGGGAAGACCTATACCATGAGTCAGGTCATTTCCAAAGTCAATAAACCAACTCTGGTTATTGCCCACAATAAAACGCTAGCAGGCCAGCTCTATGGGGAGTTTAAGGAATTTTTCCCTGAAAATGCAGTTGAGTACTTTGTGTCTTACTATGATTATTACCAACCTGAGGCCTATGTCCCTTCTAGTGATACCTACATTGAGAAGGATAGTTCTGTCAATGACGAGATTGACAAGCTCCGCCACTCAGCGACTTCAGCCCTTTTGGAGCGTAATGATGTTATTGTCGTGGCCTCGGTCTCTTGTATCTATGGTCTGGGTTCGCCCAAGGAATACGCAGATAGTGTCGTTAGTCTCCGTCCAGGTCTTGAAATTTCTCGTGATAAACTCTTGAATGACTTGGTCGATATTCAGTTTGAACGTAATGATATTGATTTCCAACGGGGGAGATTTCGTGTTCGTGGGGATGTGGTGGAGATTTTCCCTGCTTCCCGTGATGAACACGCCTTTCGAGTAGAATTCTTTGGAGACGAGATTGATCGTATCCGCGAAGTGGAAGCTTTGACTGGTCAGGTATTGGGAGAAGTGGATCATTTGGCGATTTTCCCTGCGACTCACTTTGTGACCAATGATGATCACATGGAAGTTGCTATTGCCAAGATTCAAGCAGAATTAGAAGAGCAACTAGCTATCTTTGAAAAGGAAGGCAAATTGCTTGAAGCGCAACGCTTGAAACAGAGGACTGAGTATGATATCGAAATGCTCCGTGAGATGGGCTATACCAACGGGGTTGAAAACTACTCACGTCACATGGATGGACGGAGCGAAGGTGAGCCTCCTTATACGCTTCTTGACTTCTTCCCAGATGATTTCTTGATTATGATTGACGAGAGTCACATGACCATGGGGCAGATCAAGGGCATGTACAATGGGGACCGTTCGCGTAAGGAAATGCTGGTTAATTATGGTTTCCGTTTGCCATCAGCTTTGGACAATCGACCTCTCCGTCGTGAAGAGTTTGAAAGCCATGTGCATCAGATTGTTTACGTTTCAGCGACACCTGGTGACTATGAAAATGAACAGACCGAGACAGTGATTGAGCAAATCATTCGACCAACAGGTCTTTTGGATCCTGAGGTAGAAGTCCGTCCGACTATGGGACAGATTGATGATCTCTTAGGTGAAATCAATGCCCGTGTAGAAAAGAACGAACGAACCTTTATCACCACCTTGACCAAGAAAATGGCAGAGGACTTAACCGACTACTTCAAGGAAATGGGCATCAAGGTCAAGTACATGCACTCGGATATTAAGACCTTGGAACGGACAGAGATTATCCGTGACCTGCGCTTGGGTGTCTTTGATGTCTTGGTCGGAATTAACCTGCTCCGTGAAGGGATTGATGTTCCTGAAGTGAGCCTCGTAGCGATTCTCGATGCTGACAAGGAAGGCTTTCTTCGTAACGAACGTGGACTCATCCAGACCATTGGACGTGCTGCACGTAATAGCGAAGGTCATGTTATCATGTATGCGGACACGGTTACCCAGTCTATGCAACGTGCTATCGATGAAACTGCCCGCCGTCGCAAAATCCAGATGGCCTATAATGAAGAACATGGTATCGTTCCACAAACCATCAAGAAAGAAATCCGTGACTTGATTGCTGTGACCAAGGCAGTTGCTAAGGAAGAAGACAAGGAAGTCGATATCAATAGCCTCAACAAACAAGAGCGCAAAGAACTAGTCAAAAAGCTTGAGAAACAAATGCAAGAAGCAGTTGAAGTGCTTGACTTTGAACTAGCAGCTCAGATTCGTGATATGATGCTGGAAGTCAAGGCCTTGGATTAGGGGAATAGTATGATTTATTTAAGAAAGTTAAAGAAAGAAGATTTGATGTCTTTATGGGAAATGGCTTATTCACAGCTTAATCCAGTTTGGAAACAGTATGATGCTCCCTATTATGATGATTATCAGTATTTTTCAAATTTTAAAGAATTCGAACTACAAAAATCAGAATCCATTTTAAGCAACTCAAATCGCCTTGGTATTTTTGTTGATGATAAACTAGTTGGGACTGTTTCGCGTTATTGGGTATGTAAAGAAACAAGATGGATGGAATTGGGAATTGGTATTTATGATAAAAAATTCTGGAACACTGGTATTGGGAAAGTTGCTATGTTGCAGTGGATAGATAGGACGTTTCAGGATTACTTGGAGTTGGAGCATCTGGGTTTGACAACTTGGTCAGGAAATATTGGTATGATGAAACTTGCTGAAAAATTAATACTCTTCGAAAATCAAATTCAAACCACGTCAGCGTCGCCTTACCGTACTCAAGTACAGCTTGCGGCTAGCTTCCTAGTTTGCTCTTTGATTTTCATTGAGTATAAGAATGAAAAAAGAAGCTCATATTCCAAAAGTTCGTTATTATCAAGGTAAATATTTTGACAGTATTAAATATGGTATTTTGAGAGAAGACTGGGAGAAAATAAATGACGGTTATTATCAAATCAATGGAAACTCCTGAAGAGATAGAAGGTAAATCCTTCGTTCACTGGCAAACGTGGAGAGAGGCTTATGATGACCTTTTGCCTGCGGAATTTCAGGAGACAATGACATTAGAAAGATGTCGACTCTTTAGTCAAAAGTATCCAGAAAATACATTGATTGCGATGGATGGTGTGAAGATAGTTGGTTTTATAAGTTATGGCAACTGTCGTGATGAGACTATTCAAGCTGGTGAAATTATTGCTTTATATGTTTTAAAAGACTATTATGGAAAAGGAATCGCACAAAAGTTAGTGAAAGCAGCTTTGACTGATCTTAATCATTTTTCTGAAATTTTCTTATGGGTATTGAAAGATAACAAGCGCGCCATTGCTTTCTATCAAAAAATGGGTTTTACTTTTGATGGACAAGAAAAAATACTTGAACTTGGAAAGCCTATAAAGGAAAAACGGATGGTATTCTATTCTAAATAATTCTCAAAAGTAAAAGCTAATATGGTACCAAGTCTGAAAATTTAATAAATTAGAAAGCGAGTAAATTTATGTCCCGTTCCCAATTAACGATTTTAACAAACATTTGTCTGATTGAAGATCTCGAAACTCAGCGCGTGGTGATGCAGTATCGCTCTCCTGAAACCAATCGCTGGTCTGGTTATGCCTTTCCAGGAGGCCATGTAGAAAATGGCGAGTCTTTCGCGGAGTCTGTCATTCGTGAAATCTACGAAGAAACAGGATTGACTATCCAAAATCCTCAACTGGTCGGTATCAAGAACTGGCCACTAGATACAGGCGGGCGCTACATTGTCGTTTGTTATAAGGCAACTGAGTTCTCTGGTACCCTTCAATCTTCAGAAGAGGGAGAAGTTTCTTGGGTGCAAAAAGACCAGATTCCAAACTTGGATCTGGCCTATGATATGTTACCTTTGATGGAGATGATGGACGCTCCTGACAAGTCAGAGTTTTTCTACCGCCACCGTACAGAAGACGATTGGGAAAAGAAAATTTTCTAATCCTTTACTAAATAACCAAGCTGATCCAAGGCCTCCTCGATATAGTGGAGGTCTTGTTGTGTCTCGGCTTCAACTAGGTGATAATGAATACCATCTGTTAACTCAGAAATTGGCTTAAAGTCAGAACGTTCAACTTGTTCTAGAAAATGTTGCACGTCGCGGCGACAGGTCAGTTTTAGTAAGGTTTCAATCTCTCCATAAACAGGATGATCAATCAAGATATTTTGAACGCGACCACCATTATCTACGATAGCAAGTAATTCTCGTCCAATTTCTTCAACTTCATGCTTGACCTTAAATAATTTGTGATGATAAGTATTTGCATTAGCATCTTTATAGATATAACCACGATTGGTAGATAGAATTGGAGATCCATCAGCTCTTAAAATTGCAATATCTTGAACAATAACTTGTCGAGTGACATGAAAGTGCTCAGCTAATCTTTGGCCATTGAGGGCTTTAGGAGCTTCTTTCAAGAGTTGGAGCAGGGCTTGTTTGCGATCTTTTGTCATAGTTCTTCCTTTTAACGGCGTTTTCGAAGCACTTTATAGACAGCTAGTGCTAATGTATAGTCTACCATACTATGGATAATTGTACCAAATCCAACTAGTACAAATAGAACATAAAACATATTTTCTACATTGGTACCAGAAGTTGCGTAAAAAACGACACAGGCCAATACTTCAGCAAGGGCATGAACAACAGCCAAAACAAAGTTGAAAATCCAGGAAGATTTTGGTTTATCTAGGGTATCGGGGAATTTTTGTAGGTAAAGAGCCCCCAAAGTCCCAAAAAAGATATGGGAAAAAGCTCGAAATACGATAACCATGGGGTAGCCAGCCATCAAGAATCCAAAACTAGAGGCTAGGATGACAAAAACAGCCATTAAGGGCGACAAGAACATAGCGATAAAAATAGCGATGTGGCTTCCCAAAGTGTAAGAAGCAGGTGGAATGACGATCTTGAAAGGCATAACAATTGGAATCAAAATCGCAATAGCTGTTAAGAGGGCAGTCATTGTCATAAATTGTGTCTTTTTCCGTGTATTCATAAGAATCTCCTTTTTATTGTATATACACTAGTATAGTACAATAAAATAGACAATAAAGCAAGGATTTACTTAGGTTTATAGGTTGTTTTTAAGTTAATACTCTTCGAAAACCTCTTCAAACTACGTCAGCTTCCATCTGCAATCTCAAAACCGTGTTTTGAGCAACCTGCGGCTAGCTTCCTAGTTTACTTTTTGATTTTCATTGAGTATAAATATTGGTAAAGATTTCACTAAAAAGAAACTGTATAGAGCAAAATCTCCACCTTCAAGTATGAAAGTGGAGATTGTTTTTATTTCTTCAAGGTTTGTAGTCTTGGAACAATGGCTAGGGTTAGAACTGCGGAAATGATTAATTCGGCAATCGAATTTGTTGAGATAACAGTTGCTAGGAGTTTTTGGATATTACCATCAAAAACATTTCCAAAAAGATAGAAAATTCCACCAAGTACAAAGACTGTATTGGTTAGTGAACCAAGGGCTCCAGCTAAAATCAGACCAGTCTTGTTTTTCATCAGTTTATAGACTAAGTAAGGAGTTAAACCAATCAAAATACGTGGGACGATGGCAATGATAGCTGAGTAGATGTTTCCGTTTGGTACGAAGGGAGAGAAGAGGTAGCTTGTCGGTAGAATCGTAATCGTGTTAACCGTCAAGCTAAGTAATCCCATCAAAAATCCAAGTGTAACCCCAACTCGTGGACCATAAATAATGCTGGCAATAATGACAGGAATATGAACAATGGTCGGTTTGATTGGAAATGGAAAAAGGTTAAAGATAAGTGAGCTCAGAAAGTGTATCACGAGCATGGTAGCAAAAAAGATAGCAATGGGTGCAATATTAGAGCGTTTTTTCATCGATAGTTTCCTTTATTCTTTCTAAAATAATTGTGAGGTCAGCTAAAGCTCCTCGTCCGTGGTCTCCACAAGCTAGTAGGGATTCCTTAGGAGCAATCAGCTGATAGCCGTAGGTTTCTAATGTTTTCAGATTATTCTGAGTTACTGGATGGTCATACATTTTTGTATTCATAGCAGGAGCTATTAGTTTGGGAATATGACTTGGTAGGGCTAGAGCTGTACTGGTTACCATGTTGTCCGCAAATCCGTGAGCTAGTTTTGCAATAGTGTTAGCAGTTGCAGGTACCACGATAAATAAATCTGCTTTTTTTCCAAGTTCGATATGATTGACCTGATCAGGATAGGGTTCTTTCATGACATCCAAGTGGACAGGATTCTGTGAGAGTACCTGTAGTGTCAAAGGTTGGATAAACTCTGTAGCAGCCTGAGTCATTAAGACAGTGACTTGATGGCCTTGTTTTTTTAGAGAACTGACTAAATCTGCCGACTTATAAGAGGCGATTGAGCCCGTTACAGCCAAGAGAATGTTTGCCATAGCTTTCCTTTCTATGAATGATAGGCTTGAATTTTTTCAAGGAGGAGTTCTGCAATTTCTTCTTTAGTCTGGGCTGTTTGAAGCTGATCTTTTTCGACAAAGATAGCACGATGCTGGTTCGCTGAGATTTGAGTCAGGTCATTCGCGATGATTAAATCTGCTTGGTTCTTGATAAGACTTTTTCTAGCAATGTCAACCAGATGATCTTCGTTAACATCAACCAGCAGTTTGAAACCAATCAGATGAATAGCAGGATTCCATTCCTTGACTAGGGATATGATTTTGGGTGTCTTTTTAAGGAACAAAACCTGAACCTCATCAGTTGAAGAAATCTTAGCCTGATGATTCTGCTTGCTTAAAAATTCTTCCAGATTGGAGCTAGCCTGAACTTCCTCAAGCCCTGTCATATAAAAAGGAGTGTAGTCAGAAACAGCCATTGAGTGGATCAAGACCTGATAATCCTGAACACATTCTTGCATTTCCAGTAGAAGGTCCTTGGTATTGTTAATTTCTCGAATACTTAGGTTGGGATGGGATTCTGGCTTCAAAGCTCGTTTTGTCGTCATTAAACAAACTTCATGCCCTGCAGCTAGCAGGGTTTCTGTGATGATTTTGCCCAAGCGACCTGTAGAATGGTTAGTGATAGAGCGGACGCTATCGATAGCTTCACTGGTACCGCCCGATGTAACTAAAATTTTCATAGCACTATTGTACACAAAAATAAACGGTAAGTAAAATGAAAGTGATAAATTTTTGGTAGAAACGAATATTTACTATAGTTTCAAACTATAAAGCCATATAAAATTTAAGAAAGGGCTCTAAAAACCTTAAAAAAATGGATATTTACGAACGTTTAGAGAGTTTGAGGATGTTAAAAATCTTGTTTTGTGATATAATGAATTATCATATAAGAGGTTAGAGGAGTTTTGAATGAAAACAGATATTGAAATCGCACAGAGTATTGAGTTGAAGCCAATCGTTGATGTTGTAGAGAAACTTGGTATTTCTTACGATGATTTGGAGTTGTATGGAAAGTACAAGGCTAAGCTTAGCTTTGATAAAATTCGTGCAGTTGAGAGCAATCCAGTTGGGAAATTGATTTTGGTTACTGCCATCAATCCAACACCTGCAGGTGAAGGAAAATCAACTATTACCATTGGTCTTGCGGATGCCTTGAACAAGATTGGCAAGAAAACCATGATTGCTATCCGCGAACCGTCTCTTGGTCCAGTCATGGGGATCAAGGGGGGTGCTGCTGGCGGTGGTTATGCTCAAGTTCTACCAATGGAAGACATCAACCTTCACTTTACTGGAGACATGCATGCCATTACGACTGCCAACAATGCTCTTTCTGCCTTGATTGACAACCACTTACATCAAGGGAATGAGTTGGGAATTGACCAACGTCGTATCCTCTGGAAACGCGTTGTGGACTTGAATGATCGCGCCCTTCGTCATGTAACTGTTGGACTTGGTGGCCCTCTAAACGGTATTCCACGTGAGGATGGATTTGACATTACAGTTGCTTCCGAAATCATGGCAATTCTTTGCTTGGCAACGGACATCGAGGACTTGAAACGTCGTTTGTCCAATATTGTTATCGGTTATCGTTACGACCGTACACCAGTTTCTGTTGGCGATTTGAAGGTTGAGGGTGCCTTGGCTTTGATTTTGAAGGATGCGATTAAGCCGAACTTGGTTCAGACAATTTACGGAACACCTGCCTTTGTACACGGTGGTCCATTTGCCAATATCGCTCACGGATGTAACTCTGTCTTGGCAACTACAACAGCCCTTCACTTGGCTGATTACACAGTTACTGAAGCTGGTTTTGGTGCAGACCTTGGTGCCGAGAAATTCCTTGATATTAAGACACCAAACTTGCCAACATCTCCAGATGCAGTTGTCATTGTCGCAACCCTTCGTGCCCTTAAGATGAATGGTGGTGTGGCTAAAGATGCTCTTACAGAGGAAAATGTTGAGGCAGTTCGTGCCGGTTTTGCCAACTTGAAACGCCATGTTGAGAACATCCGTAAGTTCGGTATTCCAGCAGTTGTAGCAATCAATGAATTTGTCTCTGATACTGAAGCAGAAATCGCAGCCTTGAAAGAACTTTGTGCCTCAATCGATGTACCAGTTGAGTTGGCAAGTGTCTGGGCTGATGGTGCAGAAGGTGGAGTAGCTCTTGCTGAAGCGGTTGTCAAGACTATCGCTGAAAATCCAGCTAACTATAAACGTTTGTATGACAATGACCTTTCTGTTCAAGAAAAGATTGAAAAGATTGTTACTGAAATCTACCGTGGTAGCAAAGTAAACTTTGAGAAGAAAGCTCAAACACAAATTGCTCAAATCGTTCAAAACGGTTGGGACAAATTGCCAATCTGTATGGCAAAAACTCAATATAGTTTTTCAGATAATCCAAATGCACTTGGAGCACCTGAAAACTTTGAAATTACCATTCGCGAATTGGTGCCAAAATTAGGTGCAGGCTTCATCGTTGCCCTAACTGGCGATGTGATGACCATGCCAGGCCTACCAAAACGTCCAGCAGCTCTCAACATGGATGTTGAAAGCGATGGAACCGTTCTAGGCTTGTTCTAGTGGATTGAAATTGACTTTGAGAGACTGGGTAAAAACTCAATTTCAGGAGAAAATGAAGTAAATTTTCCCATAATAGAGCGCATAATATCAAGGTTTTTCAACACCGGATATTATGCGTTTTTTGAGTTTAAATATTTTTGCCCTACCTATTTCTTATTTGCTGCAAGCAGTTCATCAATAAAATTTAGTCCTCTTTCCCTTGGGAAGAGGCTTTTTATACTCAATGAAAATCAAAGAGCAAACTAGGAAACTAGCCGCAGGTTGCTCAAAGCACTGCTTTGAGGTTGCAGATAAGACTGACGAAGTCAGGAACCATACCTACGGCAAGGCGACGTTGACGTGGTTTGAAGAGATTTTCGAAGAGTATTAATACTAGGAAAAGGACAGTTAGAGTCTTCTGTGTTATACTAGAGATATGTTAGATTTGAAAGAATACGGTATTGTCATGTGGCCGGAGGAGAAGATTATTTCTTTCCGTGAGAAACTTCTCAGTTGGTATGATGAAAACAAAAGAGATTTACCGTGGCGTAGAAGTAAAAATCCTTATCATATCTGGGTCTCTGAAATTATGCTCCAGCAGACCAGGGTGGATACGGTTATTCCTTATTATGAACGATTCTTGGACTGGTTTCCAACAGTGGAAAGTTTGGCGAATGCACCTGAGGAGCGTTTACTGAAGGCTTGGGAAGGTTTGGGTTATTATTCTCGAGTTCGTAATATGCAGGCTGCAGCCCAGCAGATTATGGCTGACTTTGGGGGTCAATTTCCAAACACCTATGAAGGAATTTCTAGCTTGAAAGGGATTGGTCCTTACACAGCAGGAGCCATTTCCAGTATTGCTTTTAACTTGCCTGAGCCAGCTGTAGATGGTAATGTTATGCGGGTTTTGGCGCGTCTGTTTGAGGTCAACCATGATATTGGGATTCCAAGTAATCGCAAAATTTTTCAGGCAATGATGGAAATCTTGATTGATCCGGATCGTCCGGGTGATTTTAATCAAGCTTTGATGGACTTGGGGTCTGATATTGAGGCTCCTGTAAATCCCAGACCAGAAGAAAGCCCAGTTAAGGACTTTAGTGCGGCATATCAGAATGGAACCATGGACCGTTATCCAATTAAGGCTCCCAAGAAAAAGCCAGTTCCCATTTATCTAAAAGCACTAGTTGTAAAAAATACTCAGGGACAATTTTTACTTGAAAAAAATGAAAGTGAAAACTTGTTGGCAGGATTTTGGCATTTCCCACTGGTAGAAGTAGATGACTTTTCGGAAGAGGAGCAGTTTGACCTCTTTCATCAGGTTGCAGAAGAAAGTGTCAACTTTGGCCCCAGTCCAGAGGAGAGTTTCCAGCAGGACTATGATCTAGATGTTGATTGGTTTGATACTTATTTTGAGACTATCAAGCATGTCTTTAGCCATCGAAAGTGGCATGTACAGATTGTAGCAGGTCAGGTGAGTGACTTTCATGATTTTTCAGATAGAGAAGTTCGCTGGCTTTCACCAGAAGAGTTCAAGGATGTCCCACTTGCCAAACCCCAACAAAAAATCTGGCAGGCTTATGCAAAAGCCAACTTAGACAGTAGCAAAGACTAGCTATTGTGTCTTCTTGCTATTTTTTTGGTATAATAGTAGAGAAAAAGGTGAACATATGAAAAAAATATTAATTGTAGATGATGAAAAACCAATCTCAGATATTATCAAGTTTAATATGACCAAGGAAGGGTACGAGGTTGTAACTGCTTTTAATGGTCGTGAAGCGCTAGAGCAATTTGAAGCAGAGCAACCAGATATTATTATTTTGGATTTGATGCTTCCAGAAATTGATGGCTTAGAAGTTGCGAAGACTATTCGGAAGACTAGTAGTGTGCCTATTATCATGCTGTCAGCTAAGGATAGCGAATTTGATAAGGTTATCGGTTTAGAGCTTGGTGCAGATGACTATGTAACCAAACCCTTCTCCAATCGTGAGTTGCAGGCGCGTGTTAAAGCTCTTCTGCGTCGTTCTCAACCTATGCCAGTAGATGGGCAGGAAGCAGAAAGTAAACCTCAACCTATCCAAATTGGGGATTTAGAAATTGTTCCAGACGCCTACGTGGCTAAAAAATATGGAGAAGAACTAGACTTAACCCACCGTGAGTTTGAGCTTTTGTATCATTTGGCATCGCATGCAGGTCAAGTCATTACGCGCGAACACTTGCTTGAGACTGTCTGGGGTTATGACTATTTTGGTGATGTCCGTACGGTTGATGTGACTGTCCGACGTCTGCGTGAGAAGATTGAAGATACGCCCAGCCGACCAGAGTATATCTTGACGCGCCGTGGTGTAGGGTATTACATGAGAAATAATGCTTGATTTACTGAAACAAACCATTTTTACCAGAGATTTTATCTTTATTCTGATTTTGTTAGGTTTCATCCTTGTTGTGACCCTCTTATTACTGGAGAATAGACGTGATAATATTCGATTGAAGCAAGTCAATCAAAAGGTTAAAGATTTGATTGCAGGAGATTATTCCAAGGTTCTTGATATGCAAGGTGGGTCTGAAATCACCAATATTACCAATAATTTGAATGACTTGTCGGAGGTTATTCGTCTCACTCAGGAAAATCTAGAACAAGAAAGTAAGCGGCTAAATAGTATTCTGTTTTATATGACAGATGGGGTCCTTGCGACCAATCGTCGGGGGCAGATTATCATGATTAACGATACAGCCAAGAAGCAACTGGGGTTGGTTCAGGAAGATGTTCTGAATAGAAGCATTTTGGAAGTACTCAAGATAGAAGAAGACTATGAATTGCGTGATTTGATTACCCAAAGTCCAGAATTGTTGCTAGATTCCCAAGATATCAATGGCGAATATTTGAACCTTCGAGTTCGCTTTGCCTTGATACGTCGAGAGTCTGGCTTTATTTCAGGTTTGGTGGCTGTTTTGCATGATACGACGGAGCAGGAGAAGGAAGAACGCGAACGGAGACTCTTTGTTTCCAATGTTAGCCATGAGTTACGGACTCCTTTAACCAGCGTGAAATCCTATCTTGAAGCCTTGGATGAGGGGGCTTTGTGTGAAACTGTAGCACCAGACTTTATCAAGGTGTCTCTGGACGAAACCAACCGTATGATGCGCATGGTGACGGACCTCCTTCATCTTTCACGGATTGATAATGCCACCAGTCACTTGGATGTGGAACTGATTAACTTTACTGCTTTTATTACCTTTATCCTCAATCGTTTTGACAAGATGAAAGGACAGGAAAAGGAGAAAAAATATGAGTTGGTGAGAGATTATCCCATCAATTCTATCTGGATGGAAATTGATACAGATAAGATGACACAGGTTGTCGACAATATTTTAAATAATGCTATTAAGTATTCGCCAGATGGGGGTAAAATCACTGTCAGAATGAAGACAACTGAAGACCAGATGATTTTATCCATTTCTGACCAGGGTTTAGGGATTCCTAAGCAGGATTTACCACGTATCTTTGACCGTTTCTATCGTGTGGATCGTGCTAGAAGTCGTGCACAAGGTGGTACAGGTCTAGGACTGTCTATCGCTAAAGAAATTATCAAACAACATAAGGGCTTTATTTGGGCCAAGAGTGAATATGGCAAGGGTTCAACCTTTACCATTGTGCTCCCTTATGATAAGGATGCAGTGAAAGAAGAAGTATGGGAGGACGAAGTAGAAGACTAGAATGAGTGAAATAGGCTTTAAATACAGTATTTTAGCGTCGGGTTCCAGTGGAAATTCCTTTTATCTGGAAACCTCAAAAAAGAAGCTTTTAGTAGATGCAGGCTTATCTGGTAAGAAAATTACCAGCCTACTTGCTGAAATTAACCGCAAGCCAGAAGACCTGGATGCCATCTTGATTACCCATGAGCATTCAGACCATATCCATGGAGTAGGCGTTTTGGCTCGCAAGTATGGTATGGATCTTTATGCCAATGAAAAGACCTGGCAGGCTATGGAAAATAGCAAGTATCTCGGTAAGGTAGACTCGTCGCAAAAGCATATTTTTGAAATGGGTAAAACCAAAACCTTTGGAGATATCGACATCGAGAGTTTTGGTGTAAGCCATGATGCAGTCGCACCGCAGTTTTATCGCTTTATGAAGGATGACAAGAGTTTTGTCATGCTGACTGATACAGGTTATGTTAGCGATCGTATGGCGGGAATTGTCGAAAATGCGGACGGCTATCTTATTGAGTCCAATCATGATGTAGAGATTTTGCGAGCAGGTTCTTACGCTTGGCGACTCAAACAACGAATCCTATCTGACCTCGGTCACCTTTCTAACGAAGACGGTGCTGAAGCTATGATTCGTACCTTGGGAAACCGCACTAAGAAAATCTACCTTGGGCATTTATCTAAGGAGAACAATATCAAGGAACTGGCTCATATGACCATGGTCAATCAGCTGGCTCAAGCTGATCTGGGAGTCGGAGTGGACTTTAAGGTTTATGATACCTCACCAGATACCGCAACACCCTTGACGGACATATAGAAAGAACGCTGAGAAGGTGTTCTTTTTATATTGACTGAACACCTAAAAAGTAATACAATGGTGTTACCATTAAAAAAGGGAGTGCAAAAGATGACTACTATTACATTAAAAGTTTCTGAAGCTGATAAAACATTTATGAAAGCAATGGCTAAGTTTGAAGGAGTTTCTCTGTCGGAACTTATCCGCACCAAAACTCTTGAAGCTCTAGAAGACGAATACGACGCTCGTGTGGCAGATTTAGCCTATCAAGAGTATTTAGACGACTTGGAAAAAGGAGTTGAGCCTATTACTTGGGAAGAAATGATGCATGATTTAGGCTTGGAGGATGAATAATTTGTATAAATTAGTTCCGACAAGACGATTCATCAAGCAATTGAAAAAATTGGATCGTTATACGCAGAAGCTAATTACAAACTATTTACAATCCAATGTTTTGGAAGACCCAAGACGACACGGAAAGGCTTTGGTTGGTAATCGTGTTGGTCAATGGCGCTATAGAATTGGTAATTATCGAGTTATCGTACAAATTGTAGATGATGAATTAGTCGTTGCTATTCTAGAAGTTGGTCATCGGAGAGATATTTATTGAATTACTTTTTTCAAGTAAATTTTCATTCTTTTAAATATGATATAATAGGGCTTACAATACAAGAGAGGTTGCTTTATGGCAATAGATATTAGTGAAGAGCAGTTGGCTAAGGAGTCTGCTGATTTATTAAAAATACTTTTAAAAGATAGAACAACAAAGAAAAATATAGTTTGGGCGACGCATTCTTATAACTTGTTAGGAAAAGGCTTTAGTCCTAGTGATAGTATTAGTCCAAGTAAGGTTACTGGAAACTATGCTAACTTGATTCAGCCCAGATCTGAAAAATCCAAGTATGAGCAAAAAGATCGTACAAAAATAAGGGCAGAAGTGTTTACACCAACTTGGTTGGTCGCAAAGCAAAATGGATATGTAGAATCGGAACTAGGCTCGTTAAGTCTTGAAGAGTATGTTGACTTACGGTGGTTAGAGATAACTTGTGGTGAAGCACCTTATATGGTAACTCGCTATGATACAGTGACTGGTAAGGAAATTCCATTATCTGAACGAGTTGGTTTTGTTGATAGAAAATTGCAGCGCATTAGTCGTGAGGTCTCAGATGAAGTCACCTTTTATGAATTTGTAAAAAAAGCTTATCGAGCTTCTTATGGCTATGAGTATCAAGGAGATTCTCTCCTTTTGGCGCGTGAAAATCTTTTGGCAACTTTTGAGGACTATTATCTAGCTAAGACTGGAAATCAACCAACATTAGAGCAGAAGAAAGAGATTGCAACTATCATCTCTTACAATGTCTTTCAGATGGATGGACTGAAAAAAACCAGTCCTTATTCAGCTAAACAAAGGCAATCTCAACAATTGAGTTTGTTTGCGGATGAGCTAGAGGTCCAAGATGTAGAAGAATCTAAAACCCATATCAAAGACTGGAAAAAGAATAGAATGATAGGTTTTGAGCGCCTATCTAGCGAGGAAAGTGAAATGAAATTTGATGTCGTGATAGGAAATCCGCCGTATCAGGAAATAGGAGAAGCTAGAGATGAGCCGATATATCACTATTTTATTGATGAAGCTTATAAAATCGCAGATAAATCTATACTAATCACCCCAGCAAGGTTTTTATTTAAAGCTGGTCAAACTCCTAAAAATTGGATGGAAAAGATGCTTGAAGACAAGCATTTAAAAGTTCAATTCTATGAACTTAAAAGCGGTAAAGTATTTACAGGAACGGATATTAAGGGTGGAGTAGCAATAACTTATCGTGATGTTGATAAAGATTTGGGACCAATCGGAGTATTTACTATTTTTGAAACTTTGAATGGTATTGTAAAAAAAATCGAAAAACATCCAGAATTTGAAACTTTTTCTGATTTAGTTTATCCTCAAGGTATTTATAGATTTTCAAATAAACTTTTTTCTGATTATCCAAATGCTGAAAAGCTGCAAGGAAAAGGAACAAAAAATAAAATTGTTTCGAAATCACTAACTCAGTTAGATTTTGTTTTCAAAAACAACGAAGAAAAAGACCATGTTGCTCTACTTGGAAGAATTGGCTCCGAACGTGTTTATCGATATATTAATAAAAAATATTTAGATTTACCGGAAACATTCGAAAATTATAATGTTTTTGTACCAGAAGCTAATGGAAGTGGTGCCTTAGGTGAAGTCTTATCAACACCCCTAATCGGGGAACCCCTAATCGGGCATACAGATACTTTTTTATCTATTGGTAATTTTAAAACAAAATTTGAAGCCGATGCTTGTATTAAATTTATTAAAACTAAATTCGCTAGAGTATTATTAGGTGTTTTGAAAGTTACTCAGCATAATTCACGCAAAACTTGGTATTACGTCCCCCTCCAAGACTTTACGGTCAATTCGGACATTGATTGGACACAATCAGTGGCTGATATTGACCGCCAGCTTGATCAAAAATATGACCTTTCCCCTGAAGAAATTGCCTTTATTGAGAATCATGTAAGGGAGATGGATTAGAAAAGTATTTTTATTTGACAAATAGTGCTCAATGATCTAAAATGACTATATAGGATTAGGTCAGGAAGCATACGATGCCCTGACCCTTTTTGTACTTATGAGATGAGAAAGTCATTTGTTAGATAAATTGACTTGGTTAGCAAACGTTCAAAAAAGGAAAACTTATGCCAGTAGAAATTAAAATCACTAAAGAGATTCATCCTAAAATCTATGCCTACACCACACCGACAGTAACCAGTAATGAAGGCTGGATTAAGATTGGGTATACAGAACGTGATGTCACACAACGTATCAAGGAGCAAACGCATACAGCTCATATAGATACAGACATATTATGGACTGGTGATGCAGCTTATACAGAAGAGCCTGATAAGGGGAAAACTTTCAAGGATCATGATTTCCACCATTTCTTGTCTTTCCATGATGTAGAACGTCGTCCTAAGACGGAATGGTTCTATTTTAATGGAACTCCTGAAAAATCTAAAAATCTATTCGATAAATTTGTTCAGCATGATTTGTCTGGTTATCAACCTGGAAAAGGACAGGACTATACTCTGCGACAAGAGCAAGAAGAAGCAGTTGCTAAGACATTAGCTTATTTCCAAGAACATGCTGGAGGCAAATTTCTCTGGAATGCCAAACCACGATTTGGTAAAACCTTGTCTACCTATGACCTAGCTCGTCGAATGGAAGCTGTTAATGTCCTAATTGTAACAAACCGCCCTGCCATTGCTAACTCATGGTATGATGATTTTGAAACATTCATAGCAGGCCAGACGACTTACAAGTTTGTTTCTGAATCAGATAGCCTTAAGAGTCGTCCAACTTTGTCACGTAAAGAATTTGTTGGTATTTTAGATGACGATGTAAGACAACTTGCTTTTATCAGTCTCCAAGACTTGAAAGGTTCTGTTTATTTAGGTGGAGAGCACGATAAACTCAAATGGGTGACTGATCTGCATTGGGATTTGTTGGTTATTGACGAGGCTCATGAAGGAGTTGATACCTTCAAGACTGACCAAGCCTTTAATAAGATTCGACGGAATTTTACTCTGCATTTGTCAGGTACACCATTTAAAGCATTGGCAAAGGGAGAGTTTACCGAGGAGCAAATCTATAACTGGTCTTATGCTGATGAGCAGGCAGCCAAAACTATTTGGTCGCCTGAGCAAGAAGAGGAAAATCCATATGAAACCTTACCTCAGTTAAATCTCTTTACCTATCAAATGTCTCAGATGATTGGTGAAGAGCTAGAGAAAGGCGCTCAACTTGATGGTGAAAATATTGACTATGCTTTTGACTTGAGTGAATTTTTCGCTACAGATGATAAAGGGAAATTTATCCATGAACAAGATGTCAGAAATTGGTTAGATACTCTGTCAAGCAATGAAAAATATCCATTTTCAACCAAAGAACTTCGGAACGAACTCAAGCATACTTTTTGGCTGTTAGAACGTGTAGCCTCAGCTAAAGCTTTAAAAGCACTACTAGAAGAACATCCCATCTATGAAAATTATGAGATTGTGTTAGCTGCTGGCGACGGGCGTATGTCCGAGGATGACGATAAAGTCAAACTCAAATCCTTGGACTTGGTTAGAAAAGCGATAGCAGAGAATGACAAAACCATTACCCTCTCCGTTGGTCAGTTGACGACAGGGGTCACTATCCCTGAATGGACAGGTGTATTGATGTTATCAAATTTGAAATCACCTGCTCTTTATATGCAGGCTGCATTTCGTGCTCAGAACCCATATTCATGGACCGATAACAAAGGAAATCACTTTCGCAAAGAAAGAGCCTATGTATTTGACTTTGCGCCGGAAAGAACCTTGATTCTCTTTGATGAGTTTGCCAACAACTTATCGCTTGCGACTGCAGGAGGCGGCGGGACTTCGACAACTCGTGAAGAAAACATCAGAGAATTACTCAATTTCTTCCCTGTCATAGCTGAAGACCGTGCTGGTAAGATGGTTGAAATTGATGCCAAGGCGGTTCTAACCATTCCTCGCCAGATAAAAGCTAGAGAAGTTCTTAAACGTGGCTTTATGTCCAATCTATTATTTGATAATATCAGCGGTATTTTCCAAGCTAGTCAAACAGTTCTAGACATTTTAAATGAGCTGCCAGTTGAAAAGGAAGGGAAGGTACAAGATAGTTCTGATTTATTAGACTTTTCAGATGTTACAGTCGATGATGAGGGAAATGCAGTAGTAGACCATGAAATTGTAGTTAATCAGCAAATGCGACTTTTTGGTGAAAAAGTTTATGCGCTGGGTGAGTCAGTTACAGAAGTGATGGCCCAGAATGAGGAAAAATCTCATAGGAAGTTGGCTTCTGAGTTGAGTCAAACAGTTTCTCCAGTGATTGTAGAAGATTTAAAAGCTGAATACAACTTTAAAACTCGGGAAACAGACCAAATCAAGAAACAAATTACAGCAATATTTGAGAATGAAATTCGAAAAAATGATATCGAAAGAAAAATTTCTGAAGCTCATATCAAGCAAGAATTGCAGCAACAAATCAAGGAAGCGGTTGATAAGGAGCAAAAGGATAAGATTCAAGAAGATTTTGATAAACGTTTAGAAGAAAATAATCTCATTCACAAAGAAAAACTAGAGCAAACACTCAAAAAAGAAGTGGAAAAAATGCCTGAGAAGTTTATCGAACAGGTTGAGATAAAACGTGTTGAACAGTTAAAACAATCAGCTCAAGATGAGATTCGTGACCATCTTCGAGGATTTGCACGAACAATTCCAAGTTTCATCATGGCCTATGGCAATCAATCTCTAACACTTGATAATTTTGATACCTTTGTTCCTGAGCATGTTTTCTTTGAAGTGACTGCTATTACGATTGACCAATTTCGTTATTTGAGAGATGGTGGACAAGATTTTGCAGGACATCTCTTTGATCGAGCAACATTTGACGAAGCTATCCAAGAATTTCTTCGTAAGAAAGAGGAGTTGGCGGATTATTTTAAAGATCAAAAAGAAGATATTTTTGACTATATTCCACCACAGAAAACCAATCAGATTTTCACTCCTAAACGTGTGGTAAAAAGAATGGTGGATGATTTGGAAAAGGAAAATCCAGGGATATTTGACGATCCATCTAAGACATTTATTGATTTGTACATGAAGTCAGGCCTCTATATTGCAGAATTGGTTAAGCGACTATATAATAGCAATGGTTTAAAAGATGCATTTCCAAATCCTGAAGAACGCTTAAAACATATCTTAGAAAACCAAGTTTATGGATTTGCTCCGTCTGAGATTATCTATAACATTTCCACTAATTTTATATTTGGCAATCTTTCTAAAGATATCAGTAGGAAGAATTTTGTTTTAGCAGATACCATTCCAGCGGCTAAAGAAGGGCGCATTCAAAAGTTGGTTGATTCCTATTTTGAAAATAATTAAAAAGAAGGCTGAGTCAAAATTCTTTGAAATCAGAAAAAACGCATAAGATAAGGTATTGACAATCCTTGGTATTATGCGTTTTATTGTGGGAAGATGTATAATGGATTGAAATAAGATATGAACAAATCAATTAGGAATTTAAAGCATTTTATAACAACGTTTTAGAGTGATAGGGTACTATTTCATATAATACAGGAAAAAAACAACTCCCTGATGATTCAAGGAGTTGTCTATAGTTAAATTAATTTTTAGAAGCTTCTTAGAATTCTGGATTTTTCCATGCTTCGTCAATAATAGCTTGCAATTCTTTAGCAGATGCTTGCATTTTTTGAGTTTCTGCATCGTTCAATGGAATGTTTACTGGACGAACGATACCGTGTGCTCCAACGATAGCTGGTTGACCGATAAAGACGTTCTCAATTCCGTATTGACCTTCTTGGAATACGGAAAGTGGAAGTACTGCGTTTTCATCGTCAAGGATTGCTTTAGTGATACGAGCGAGGGCTACAGCGATACCGTAGTATGTAGCACCTTTCTTGTTAATGATTGAGTATGCAGCGTCGCGAACAGAAATGAAGAGTTCTACAAGGTCAGCTTCATTCAAGTCACGGTTAGCTTGCAACCATTGTTCCAATTTTACACCGGCAACGTTAGCATGTGACCAAACGGCAAACTCAGAGTCACCGTGTTCACCCATGATATAGGCGTGAACTGAACGAGCGTCAACACCGATTTTTTCAGCAAGGGCTTGACGGAAACGAGCTGAGTCAAGTGAAGTACCTGAACCGATAACGCGTTCTTTAGGGAAACCAGAGAATTTCCAAGTTGAGTAAGTCAAAACGTCAACTGGGTTAGCAGCAACAAGGAAGATACCTTTGAAACCTGATTCAACAACTTGAGTTACGATTGATTTGTTGATAGCAAGGTTTTTACCTACAAGGTCAAGACGAGTTTCACCTGGTTTTTGAGGCGCACCTGCAGTGATCACAACAAGGTCAGCGTCTGCACAGTCAGAGTATTGAGCTGCATAGATTTTTTTAGGTGAAGTGAAGGCAAGGGCGTGACTAAGGTCAAGCGCATCACCAACAGCTTTTTCATGCAATTGTGGAATTTCGATAATTCCAAGCTCTTGTGCAATTCCTTGGTTAACAAGTGCAAAAGCGTAAGATGAACCTACAGCACCATCACCGACAAGGATAACTTTTTTGTGTTGTTTAGTTGAAGTCATTGTTCTAAACATCTCCTTAATTTTATTAGGGGATTTTCCCTAGACAACTTCATTCTATCACTTTTAAAAAACTTTGTCACGAATATGCCGTATAGTTCTCTATGTAAACGTTTTAGTGGTTTAGAGGCTGAAATAGATGGGAATTTATGGTATAATGTTGTTACTTACTAATTGTGAAATGAGGCATTTATTAATGCAGGATAAAAATTTAGTGAATGTCAATCTGACAAAGGAGATGAAGGCAAGCTTTATCGACTACGCCATGAGTGTTATCGTAGCGCGAGCTCTTCCTGATGTTCGAGATGGCTTAAAACCTGTTCACCGTCGCATTCTCTACGGAATGAATGAATTGGGTGTTACTCCAGACAAACCCCATAAAAAATCTGCTCGTATTACAGGGGATGTCATGGGTAAATACCACCCACACGGGGATTCCTCTATCTATGAAGCCATGGTCCGTATGGCTCAATGGTGGAGCTACCGTTACATGCTTGTAGATGGTCATGGGAATTTTGGTTCCATGGATGGAGATAGTGCTGCCGCTCAACGTTATACCGAGGCACGTATGAGCAAGATTGCTCTGGAAATGCTTCGTGATATCAACAAAAATACAGTTGATTTCGTTGATAACTATGATGCCAACGAACGGGAACCCTTGGTCTTGCCAGCGCGTTTTCCAAACCTTTTGGTTAATGGAGCAACTGGTATTGCTGTTGGGATGGCAACCAATATTCCACCTCATAATCTAGGTGAAACCATTGATGCAGTGAAGTTGGTCATGGATAATCCTGAAGTGACTACCAAGGAATTGATGGAAGTCTTGCCTGGTCCAGATTTTCCAACAGGTGCCCTTGTCATGGGGAAATCAGGTATCCACAAGGCTTATGAAACAGGTAAAGGTTCGATTGTCCTACGTTCTCGTACCGAAATCGAAGAAACTAAGACTGGCCGTGAGCGCATTGTTGTAACAGAATTTCCTTATATGGTCAACAAAACCAAGGTGCATGAGCATATTGTTCGCTTGGTTCAGGAAAAACGTATTGAGGGGATTACAGCAGTACGTGATGAGTCAAACCGTGAAGGGGTTCGATTTGTTATTGAAGTCAAGCGTGATGCCTCAGCCAATGTTATCCTTAATAATCTCTTCAAGATGACCCAGATGCAAACCAACTTTGGTTTCAATATGTTAGCGATTCAAAATGGTGTACCGAAGATTTTATCTCTTCGTCAGATTTTGGATGCTTATATCGAGCACCAAAAAGAAGTGGTTGTTCGTCGTACACGTTTTGATAAGGAAAAAGCGGAAGCGCGCGCTCATATCTTAGAAGGTCTCTTGATTGCGCTAGACCATATCGACGAAGTGATTCGTATCATCCGTGCTAGTGAAACGGATGCGGAAGCTCAAGCTGAGTTGATGAGCAAGTTTAAGCTTTCTGAACGTCAAAGTCAAGCTATCCTTGATATGCGTCTTCGTCGTTTGACAGGTTTGGAACGAGATAAGATTCAGTCTGAGTATGATGACCTCTTGGCTCTGATTGCGGATTTAGCGGATATTCTTGCTAAGCCAGAACGTGTTTCTCAAATTATCAAAGACGAATTAGATGAAGTTAAACGTAAATTTTCCGATAAACGCCGTACAGAGTTGATGGTTGGTGAAGTCTTGAGTCTTGAAGATGAAGATTTGATTGAAGAATCGGATGTCTTGATTACCCTTTCTAACAAAGGATACATTAAACGTCTGGACCAAGCTGAATTTACTGCTCAAAAACGTGGAGGTCGTGGTGTCCAAGGAACAGGAGTGAAAGATGATGACTTTGTTCGTGAGTTAGTGTCAACTAGCACCCATGATCATCTGCTCTTCTTCACAAATAAAGGACGAGTTTATCGTTTGAAAGGTTATGAAATTCCTGAGTATGGTCGGACTGCCAAAGGGCTACCAGTAGTCAATCTCTTGAAATTGGATGAAGACGAAAATATTCAGACGGTTATCAATGTTGGGTCTGATCGCAGTGATGATGCTTATCTCTTCTTTACAACCCGTCACGGTATTGTGAA
This sequence comes from Streptococcus sp. 1449, assembly GCF_013276805.1. Classification (NCBI taxonomy): domain Bacteria; kingdom Bacillati; phylum Bacillota; class Bacilli; order Lactobacillales; family Streptococcaceae; genus Streptococcus; species Streptococcus sp. 1449. The sequence goes on along the minus strand of NZ_VMLS01000002.1, from coordinate 15,400 downwards.
GAGAACCAGTGTTAAGGAATTTGCCAATATTCGTCAAAATGGTCTCAAAGCGCTGAATCTAAAGGATGAAGATGAGTTAATCAATGTCTTGTTGGCGGAAGGAGATATGGATATTATCATTGGTACCAAGTTTGGTTATGCAGTTCGCTTTAATCAATCAGCCGTTCGTGGTATGAGTCGTATCGCCACTGGTGTGAAAGGTGTTAACCTTCGTGAAGGAGACACAGTTGTTGGTGCCAGCTTGATTACTGATCAAGATGAGGTTCTTATTATCACAGAAAAAGGATATGGTAAGCGTACAGTCGCTACTGAATACCCAACAAAAGGTCGTAGTGGTAAGGGAATGCAGACAGCTAAAATTACCGAAAAAAATGGCTTGCTGGCCGGTCTTATGACTGTTCAAGGGGATGAGGATTTGATGATTATCACTGATACAGGTGTCATGATTCGAACCAATCTTGCCAATATTTCGCAAACAGGACGTGCAACTATGGGAGTTAAAGTAATGCGCCTGGATCAAGATGCTCAGATAGTGACCTTCACAACGGTTGCAGCGGCAGAAAAAGAAGAAGTTGGGACAGAAAATGAAACAGAAGGTGAAGCATAATGTCTCAAAAAAATAATAAAAAGAAAAACAAGCGAAAAAATCTGCTGACAAATATCCTAGCAGGATTTCTGATAGTACTGTCACTGGCTTTGATTTTTAATGCGCAAATTCGAAATATTTTCATAGTCTGGAATACCAATAAGTATCAAGTTAGCCAGGTATCAAAAGAAAAATTAGAAGAAAATCAGGATACAGAAGGCAATTTTGACTTTGATTCTGTCAAAGCTATCTCTTCGGAAGCTGTTCTAACTTCTCAATGGGATGCTCAAAAATTACCAGTTATTGGGGGAATTGCAATTCCTGAATTGGAAATGAATTTGCCGATTTTTAAAGGACTTGATAATGTTAATCTCTTCTACGGAGCTGGTACAATGAAACGCGAGCAAGTAATGGGGGAAGGAAATTATAGTCTAGCTAGTCACCATATCTTTGGTGTTGATAATGCTAATAAAATGTTATTTTCTCCTTTAGATAATGCTAAAAATGGCATGAAGATTTATCTAACCGATAAAAATAAAGTTTATACTTATGAAATACGTGAAGTCAAACGTGTGACACCGGATCGTGTTGATGAGGTTGATGATAGAGAAGGGGTCAATGAAATCACATTAGTAACCTGTGAAGACCTTGCTGCTACAGAACGTATTATTGTCAAAGGTGATTTGAAAGAAACAAAAGATTATTCACAAACATCTGATGAAATCCTAACAGCTTTCAATCAACCATATAAACAATTTTATTAATACAAATCAGTGAAATTCAGAATTTCACTGATTTTTTTAAGATTTTCATAAAAATATAGTAAAATGAAATAAGAATAGGACGAATCGATCAGGACAGTCAAATCGATTTCTAACAATGTTTTAGAAGTATATGTGTACTATTCTAGTTTCAATCTACTATACTTGCCAAAAGGTTTCGGCTCCATCTTTACCTTCCATGTCAAAGGTGGGGAGGCAGAAGCCCGCAAGGTCATTGATCATTTAGAAATCTTTTCTGATCTTGCAAACGTGGCAGATGCTAAATCGCTTGTTGTCCATCCAGCAACAACCACTCATGGTCAATTGTCAGAAAAAGACCTAGAAGCAGCAGGTGTCACACCAAACCAAATCCACTTGTCTATCGGTCTTGAAAATGTAGAAGATTTGATTGGAGACTTGCGCTTGGCCTTGGAAAAAATTTAAAGTAACAGAAGATAAACAGTGGGTTTTGACTCACTGTTTTTGATTTTCCTTCAGGCATGATATAATGGTTACAGAAGTCTAGAAAGAGGAATGTAATGAACGAAATCAAATGTCCCAACTGTGGGGAAGTCTTTACAGTAAATGAAAGCCAGTATGCTGAACTTTTGTCCCAAGTGAGAACGGCAGAGTTTGATAAGGAACTACACGATAGGATGAGGCAAGAACTGGCCTTGGCTGAGCAAAAGGCTATGAATGAGCAACAGACTAAACTGGCTCAGAAGGATCAAGAAATTGCGCAATTACAGAGTCAGATCCAAAACTTTGATACAGAAAAAGAATTGGCCAAGAAAGAAGTTGAACAGACAAGCCATCAGGCCCTCTTGGCTAAGGACAAGGAAGTACAGGCTTTGGAGAACCAATTGGCCACTTTGCGTTTAGAGCATGAAAATCAACTGCAAAAGACCCTTTCTGACCTAGAAAAAGAACATGTTCAGGTCAAAAATCAGCTCCTCTTGCAAGAAAAGGAAAATGAGTTGTCTTTGGCTTCTGTTAAGCAAAACTATGAAGCCCAGCTTAAAGCAGCTAGTGAACAAGTCGAGTTTTATAAGAATTTTAAGGCTCAACAATCTACAAAAGCCATTGGGGAAAGCCTAGAACAGTATGCAGAGAGTGAGTTTAACAAGGTCCGTAGTTTCGCCTTTCCAAATGCCTACTTTGAGAAGGATAACAAAGTCTCTGCGCGTGGGTCTAAGGGAGACTTCATCTTCCGTGAGTGTGATGAAAATGGGGTAGAGATTATCTCCATCATGTTTGAGATGAAGAATGAAGCTGACGGAACAGAGAAGAAGCACAAGAATGCAGATTTTTACAAGGAATTGGACAAGGACCGTCGGGAGAAGAACTGTGAATATGCCGTTTTAGTGACCATGCTTGAGGCTGATAATGACTACTTTAACACAGGGATTGTTGACGTCAGTCACGAGTATGAAAAGATGTATGTGGTTCGTCCTCAATTCTTTATTCAGTTGATTGGGCTCTTACGTAATGCGGCTCTTAATTCTTTAAAATACAAGCAGGAGTTAGCGCTTGTTCGCGAGCAAAATATCGACATTACACATTTTGAGGAAGACTTGGATGCTTTTAAACTAGCTTTTGCTAAGAACTATAATTCAGCTTCGACCAACTTTGGAAAAGCTATTGATGAAATCGACAAGGCCATCAAACGCATGGAAGAGGTTAAGAAATTCCTGACCACATCTGAAAACCAACTCCGTTTAGCTAACAACAAATTGGAAGATGTCTCTGTTAAAAAATTGACCCGGAAAAATCCAACCATGAAAGCGAAATTTGAAGCATTGAAGGGGGAGTGAGAAAGCAAAAATGAACGGTATTATCAACTTAAAAAAAGAAGCGGGGATGACCTCGCATGATGCGGTTTTTAAACTGCGTAAGATTTTGGGAACCAAGAAAATTGGTCATGGTGGGACCTTGGATCCAGATGTAGTGGGCGTTTTGCCCATTGCGGTTGGCAAGGCGACCCGCATGGTCGAGTTTATGCAGGACGAGGGCAAGGTCTATGAGGGGGAAATCACTCTGGGTTATTCCACGACAACTGAGGATGCCAGTGGGGAAGTGGTCGCAGAGACACCTGTTTTATCGCAATTGGATGAAAAGCTTGTTGATGAAGCGATTGCGAGCTTGACTGGGCCTATTAGTCAGATTCCGCCTATGTACTCGGCAGTTAAGGTTAATGGTCGCAAGCTCTATGAGTATGCGCGTGCTGGTCAGGAAGTGGAGCGTCCAGAACGTCAGGTGACCATTTATCAATTTGATCGAACAAGTCCGATTTCTTATGATGATTACCTTGCACGCTTTACTTTTCGTGTAAAATGCAGTAAAGGGACTTACATCCGTACTTTGTCAGTTGATTTGGGTGAAAAGCTTGGTTATGCGGCTCATATGTCCCATTTGACTCGTACTAGTGCTGCTGGCTTACAATTAGAAGACGCACTGACCTTGGAGGAAATTGCTGAAAAAGTAGAGGCTGGGCAATTAGATTTTCTCCATCCTTTAGAGATTGGGACAGGTGATCTTGTCAAAGTTTTCCTAAGTCCAGAAGAAGCTACAGAAGTTCGCTTTGGTCGTTTTATTGAGCTAGACCAAACGGACAAAGAACTGGCTGCCTTTGAAGATAATACATTGTTAGCCATTCTAGAAAAACGGGACAAACTCTACAAGCCAAGGAAGGTTTTTAGCTAGATCCTTTAGGAATAAAAATCGGGTGATAGATAACAATTGCTTGATAAAACCCCATACTAATAGTAGAATGGGGTTGGGAATTATAATATTCCAATTGTTGCGAGTTGTAGATACTCAAATAATCTATATAGAAATTTAGAGGTGTGAAATGAAGCAATTTAAAATTCTTTCAGATAAATATTTAGAGTCCATTACAGGTTCTGGTGGGAACTCAGGCCCAGGAGTATATTGTGTAGACGTTAAAGGTCGAGCAAAATGCAGTATCAATCATGGAGAGTTTTGGGGGTACACGGGAAGTGTAATAGTCAATGGCTGGATTAATTATGGTCCATGGGCACCTAGACCAGGATTTGGTGTGATAATTCCATGATGCAAAATGAGTTTCGAGAAAGGGTGGAGCAACTTCTTCAACAAAAAGAAATAAATGAAAATAGTGAGTTGAGTCACCTGTTTCGTCTTGCTATACAAAATTTAGACAGAAATGAAAAATACCAATCGGTCATGGCCAATTTGAGTCAAGGGTTGTCGCTTTACCTCATGACGCATCATTACCAGGCACCTAAGTCTGTCATTGATTTTGGTTTATGGATTGCCAAAGCTCCTAGCCAGGAAAGAGGGAGACTGGCTTTCTTGCAGATGCTTGCTCAAACCCTACAGGGCTTTCGTTAAAACTATCGAACATCAGAGGGAAGACTCTGGTGTTTTTTGCTGATGAGACTATAAATTTTGTAAAAAATGTGATAGAATAGACGACGGATAAAATAACGGAGGATAGCATGCAAAATAGACCAATCATTATTGGAGTGACAGGTGGTTCTGGTGGTGGTAAAACCAGTGTTTCAAGAGCCATTTTATCGCATTTTCCTGATGAAAAGATTTCCATGATTGAGCATGATTCATACTACAAGGATCAGTCTCATTTGACCTTTGAAGAGCGTATCAAAACCAACTATGACCATCCATTTGCCTTTGATACAGACTTGATGATTGAGCAGATGAAGGAATTGTTGGCAGGGCGTCCGGTGGACATTCCGACTTATGACTATACTGAACATACACGGAGCAGCAAGACCTATCGTCAAGAGCCTCAAGATGTCTTTATCGTTGAGGGGATTTTGGTCTTGGAGGACAAGCGTCTGCGCGATTTGATGGATATCAAGATTTTTGTGGATACGGATGACGATGTGCGTATTATTCGTCGTATCAAGCGTGATATGGAAGAACGTGGCCGTAGCCTTGATAGCGTTATTGACCAGTATCTAGGTGTGGTTAAACCCATGTACCATCAGTTTATCGAGCCGACTAAGCGTTATGCTGACATCGTCATTCCTGAGGGAGTCAGCAATACAGTAGCTATCGATTTGTTGACGACCAAGATTGCAAAGATTTTGGAAGAAGCTCGAAATAGTAAATAAACAGAATTGGAGGCCTTGCCTCCTTTTTCTATTTTTCCCTCATAATGGTACATAAATGGAGATTTTTAGGCATATTTTTGGTATAATAATACCCATGAAAGAGCAAGAAAAGGAATAGTAGGTGGAGATGGAAAAGTATTTATCGGTAACAACTTTGACCAAGTATCTGAAAATGAAATTCGATAAAGACCCATACTTGGAACGGGTCTATTTAACTGGTCAAGTTTCCAACTTTCGTAAACGACCTACTCACCAATATTTCTCCCTAAAAGATGACCATGCAGTTATTCAAGCGACCATCTGGTCTGGGGTTTATCAGAAATTAGGCTTCGACCTGGAAGAAGGAATGAAGATCAATGTAATTGGGCGTGTGCAGGTCTATGAACCGAGCGGTAGCTACTCCATCATCATAGAAAAGGCTGAGCCTGATGGAGTTGGTGCGCTTGCGATTCAGTTTGAACAACTCAAGAAAAAATTGACAGAAGAAGGCTTATTTCAAGAACGCTTCAAGCAACCTCTGCCCCAATTTTCTAAGAGAATTGGTGTAGTGACCAGTCGCAGTGGAGCCGTTATTCGAGATATTATCACGACCGTCAGCAGACGCTTTCCAGGTGTAGATATCCTTCTTTATCCGACCAAGGTTCAAGGTGAAGGGGCTGCTGAGGAAATTGCTCGAAATATTGCGCGTGCTAATCAAGGGGACGATTTGGACTTGCTCATTATTGGTCGTGGTGGTGGTTCCATCGAGGATCTCTGGGCCTTTAACGAAGAGATTGTGGTGCGGGCTATTTTTGAATCTCGCTTGCCAATCATTTCTAGTGTTGGGCATGAGACGGATGTGACCTTGGCAGATTTTGTAGCGGATCGTCGGGCGGCAACGCCAACGGCTGCTGCTGAACTGGCAACACCTGTGACCAAGTTGGATCTATTAGCTCATTTGCAAAATCAGGAAAAACGGATGGCAACAGCAGTCCGAAATGTCCTATCTAAGAAACAAGAAGCTTTGAAAAAATGCAGTCAGTCTGTTATCTTTAGACAGCCAGAGCGTTTGTATGACGGCTATATGCAACGCTTGGATCAACTGCAACTGCGATTAAAACAGAGTTTGCGAACACGGATTTCTGATAACAAGCAAGTCGTCCAAGCAAGGATGCATCGACTGGTACAATTATCACCTGTCACCAAAATTCAACGTTATCAAGACCGTCTAGGCCAGTTGGATAAGCTCCTCCGTAGCCAAATGGCGCTGGTTTATGATGCCAAGGTTGCTGAAGTGAAGCGACTTTCAGAAGCCTTGCTCATGTTAGATACTAGCCGAATTGTGGCGCGTGGTTATGCTATTGTCAAGAAAGAAGAGTCCGTTGTAGATTCGGTTGAGAGTTTGAAGAAAAAAGACCAAGTGACGCTTTTGATGCGAGATGGTCGAGTAGAATTAGAGGTTAAAGATGTCAAAACAAAAGAAATTTGAGGAAAATCTAGCAGAACTGGAGACCATTGTCCAAAGTTTGGAAAATGGTGAAATTGCTCTGGAAGATGCGATTGCTGCCTTTCAAAAGGGTATGGTCTTGTCAAAAGAGCTCCAAGCGACGCTAGACAAGGCTGAAAAGACTTTGGTCAAGGTTATGCAAGAAGACGGAACAGAAAGTGATTTTGAATGAAAAAGCAAGAAAAATTAGCTCTTGTCGAGTCGGCCTTGGAAGACTTTTATGGAGACCAGCAGTTTGCCTCTAGTTTGCGAGAGTCTGTTCTCTATTCCATTCATGCTGGTGGCAAGCGTATTCGCCCTTTTCTTCTGTTAGAAGTTCTGGAAGCCTTGCAGGTGGCTATTAAACCAGCACATGCACAGGTGGCCGCGGCCTTGGAAATGATTCATACAGGGAGCTTGATTCATGATGATCTTCCTGCTATGGATGATGATGATTATCGTCGAGGACGTTTGACCAACCATAAGAAATTCGGTGAAGCTATGGCCATTTTGGCTGGAGATGCTTTGTTCCTAGATCCTTATGCTTTGATAGCGCAGGCAGATTTGCCAAGTCAGATCAAGGTGGACTTGATTGCCAACTTATCCCTTGCTTCAGGTAGTCTGGGTATGGTGGCTGGGCAGGTTTTGGACATGGAGGGAGAACGCCAACATTTGTCTTTGGAAGAACTCCAGATCATTCATGCTAATAAGACTGGAAAACTACTAGCTTATCCCTTCCAAGCAGCTGCTATTATAGCTGAATTGGCTCCTGAAATGCCGGCAAAGCTGAAAACTGTTGGGGAATTGATTGGACTTGCTTTTCAAGTTCGAGATGATGTACTTGATGTGACAGCTAGTTTTGAGGAAATCGGTAAGACACCACAAAAGGACCTACAGGCAGAAAAATCAACCTATCCAGCCTTGTTGGGCTTGGAAGAGGCTATTGCCTTTTGTAACCAGACTTTGGATCAAGCCAATGCCAAATTAGAAGAAATTGCCCAGCAAGTTCCTTTTGAGATAGAATCAATTGTGAAAGTAGTAGAAAGTTTGAGAATCAATGGCTAAGGAAAGAGTAGATGTACTAGCTTATAAACAGGGCTTGTTTGAAACGAGAGAGCAGGCCAAGCGCGGTGTCATGGCTGGCTTAGTCGTAGCAGTCCTTAATGGAGAACGTTTTGACAAGCCAGGAGAGAAAATTCCAGATGACACCGAGTTAAAACTCAAGGGGGAAAAACTCAAATATGTTAGTCGTGGTGGCTTGAAACTGGAGAAGGCCTTGCAGGTCTTTGATTTGTCAGTAGAAGGAGCTACAACAATTGATATAGGTGCTTCTACTGGAGGCTTTACCGATGTCATGTTGCAGAATGGTGCTGAGTTAGTCTTTGCAGTTGATGTTGGTACCAATCAGTTGGCTTGGAAACTACGCCAAGACCCACGAGTTGTCAGTATGGAGCAGTTTAATTTCCGCTATGCTGAAAAGACTGATTTCGAGCAGGAACCGAGCTTTGCCAGTATTGATGTAAGTTTCATTTCCCTCAGTCTGATTTTGCCGGCCTTGTACTGTGTGTTATCTGATCAAGGTCAGGTTGTGGCTTTGGTTAAGCCCCAGTTTGAGGCAGGTCGAGAGCAGATCGGGAAAAATGGAATTATTCGGGATGCTAAGGTTCATCAACATGTCCTTGAATCTGTCACAGCTATGGCAGTAGAGGAAGGCTTTTCAGTCCTTGGTTTGGACTTTTCTCCCATCCAAGGTGGTCATGGAAATATTGAATTTTTAGCATATTTGAAAAAAGAAGAGTCAGCAAGCAATCAGGTTCTTGCTGAAATTGAAGAAGTAGTAGAGAGGGCGCATAGTCAATTTAAAAATGAATAAAAAAGAGAGACTTGAAAAAATTAGACGATTTGTGACAGATTATCAAATCGGTACACAAGAAGAAATTGTAGAACATTTGAAAGAGGCAGGGATCACTGCCACTCAGGCAACAGTATCACGGGATATCAAAGAGCTAGGCATTGTCAAAATTCCTTTGAGAGACAACACCTATGTCTATGAATTGCCAAAATCAATCGTAAAAAGTTTGCAACTGGCTGAAGACAATATTGAGTCAGCTGAATTGATGGACAAGATGATCAATCTCCAAGTTATTCCAGGAAATACGGCTTTTGTAAAAGCTCAGTTAATCGAGACTTTTGCGGACAAGATTTTTAGCTGTTTAGCTGATGATAGCTCTATTTTAGTCATTGCAAGAAGTGAAAGTCTAGCTGAGGAAATCTTTGAACAAGTAAAAAATTGGTAGGTCTATATGTTACTTGAAATTTCGATAAAAAACTTTGCCATTATTGAGGCTATTTCCCTCAATTTTGAGAAGGGGATGACTGTCTTGACTGGTGAAACAGGTGCAGGAAAGTCGATTATCATTGATGCCATGAATATGATGTTGGGAGCTCGTGCGACGACAGATGTTATTCGTCATGGAGCACCAAAGGCAGAGATTGAGGGACTTTTCTCAGTTGAGAATAGTCGCCTTTTACAGGAAATTTTTGATGAGCAAGGTTTGGAATTGGGTGATGAAATTATCATCCGTCGGGAAATCTTGCAAAATGGTCGGAGTATTAGTCGTGTGAATGGCCAGATGGTTAATCTATCTGTTTTGCGTGCTATTGGGCAACATCTGGTGGATATACATGGTCAGCATGACCAAGAAGAGTTAATGCGTCCTCAACTGCACATCCAGATGTTGGATGAATTTGGCGACGTAGCTTTTTGGGACTTAAAAGAAACCTATCAAACGAGTTTTGATGCCTACCGTAAAATGCGTAAGCAGGTTCTGGAAGTCAAGAAAAACCAACAGGAACACAAGGCACGTATCGAAATGTTGGAATTTCAAATGGCAGAGATTGAGGCAGCCAACTTGCAAGCAGGTGAAGACTTGGCTCTTAACCAAGAGCGAGAGAAACTGCTCAACCATAAAAATATTGCGGATACGCTGACCAATGCCTACAGTATGTTGGACAATGAAGATTTTTCAAGTCTGGCCAATGTTCGTTCAGCCATGAATGACATGGAAAGTGTTGAAGAGTACGACCCTGAATACCGTGAAATTTCAAGCTCTTTGTCTGAGACCTACTATGTCTTAGAAGATATTAGCAAACGTTTGGAAGCTATTATAGAGGACCTTGATTTTGATGGCAATCGTCTCATGCAGGTTGAGAATCGTTTAGACCTCCTTCATACTATTACCCGTAAGTATGGTGGGACTGTAGACGATGTCTTGCTTTATTTTGCCAAGATTACGGAAGAATACAATCTCTTGACAGGTAATAACCTTTCGTCTGAGGACATGGAAGCAGAGCTTAAGAAATTGGAAGTCAATCTTGTTGATTTGGCTGGTCAACTTGCCTCTGCTCGTCATGACTTGGCCCAGCAGCTCGAAGCAGAGATTAAACAAGAACTGCAAGACCTTTATATGGAAAAAGCCCAGTTTCAGGTTCGTTTTAGTAAGGGAAAATTCAGTCGTGAGGGAAATGAAATGGTTGAGTTTTATATTTCAACCAACCCTGGAGAAGACTTTAAACCCTTGGTTAAGGTTGCTTCTGGAGGGGAATTATCTCGTCTCATGTTAGCCATTAAGTCTGCCTTTTCACATAAAGAAGGTAAGACCAGTATTGTCTTTGATGAAGTGGATACGGGAGTTTCAGGTCGTGTAGCTCAGGCTATTGCGCAGAAGATTCATAAAATTGGTCAGCATGGTCAGGTTCTGGCGATTTCTCATTTGCCACAAGTGATTGCGATTGCGGATTATCAATTCTTTATTGAGAAGATTAGTAATGACCATTCAACGGTTTCGACTGTTCGTCTCTTGACGGTCGAAGAGCGAGTGGAGGAAGTTGCTAAGATGTTGGCAGGTGATGATGTGACCGAAGCAGCCCTGACGCAAGCCAGAGAATTGTTGAGAAACAGAGAGAAATAAGATGACTGACTATTATGTAATTGGAGATGTTCACGGAAAAGCTGGGATGCTGGAAGACCTTCTCAAAACCTGGGATGGTCAGACCCAGTTGCTCTTTCTAGGGGATTTAATTGACCGTGGTGAAGATAGTTGCCGTGTCCTTGAAATGGTCAAGGATTTAGTGGACAATCAAGGGGCTATCTGTTTATCAGGAAATCATGAGTATATGTTTTTGACTTGGCTAGATGATCCAGAAGAAAGCTATGACCACTATCGTCGTAATGGTGGTGATACAACTATTAACTCTATCCTAGGTCGTCCCTTGGATGCACCAGTTGACGGAGTGGAGGATGCCAAGCGTGTTGCTACTGAAGCGGCAGACTTGGTCAAATTTATTCGTCAAATGCCATTTGTGGTAGAGACAGACAAGTATATCTTCGTTCACGCAGGTATTGATTTGACCTTGGACGACTGGCATGAAACTACAGATTACAAGAAAGTATGGCTTAGAAAACCATTCCACGAAGCAGAAAATCATACTGGAAAAATCATTGTCTTTGGTCATACACCGGTCTATGGTTTGTTAAAGCAAGAGCGAGGTACTGCTGAGCTTTGGACTACAGAAGATGGCAAGATTGGGATGGATGGAGGAGCTGTCTATGGTGGTGTCCTTCACGGGATTGTCTTTACAGATCAAGGGATGACAGAACATCACTTTATTGAGAATGACGGCTTTGTCGCTGAAGATTAGTACTCCTAGCAGGGGATGGTCTTGTCAAAATGTCAAAAACAATTTATAATAAATAGATACCCTGAAAGGAAGAGAATCATGAACTTAGAAGAATTGAAAAAACGACAGGAGAAGATCCGTAACTTCTCTATTATCGCCCATATTGACCACGGAAAATCAACTCTAGCAGACCGCATTTTGGAAAAAACTGAGACAGTCTCCAGTCGTGAAATGCAAGCTCAACTTTTGGATAGTATGGATTTAGAGCGGGAACGTGGGATTACCATTAAGTTGAATGCCATAGAGCTCAATTACACTGCAAAAGATGGGGAAACTTATATTTTTCACTTGATTGACACACCAGGACACGTAGACTTTACCTATGAAGTTTCACGTTCGCTCGCTGCCTGTGAGGGGGCGATTTTGGTGGTTGATGCTGCCCAAGGGATTGAGGCTCAAACTCTTGCCAACGTTTATCTGGCCTTGGACAATGATTTGGAAATCATGCCTGTTATTAACAAAATTGACCTGCCTGCTGCAGACCCTGAGCGCGTGCGTACGGAGATTGAAGATGTCATTGGTTTGGATGCCAGTGAAGCAGTCTTAGCATCTGCCAAGGCTGGTATTGGTATAGAAGAAATTCTAGAGCAAATTGTAGAAAAAGTACCAGCACCAACGGGTGATGTGACGGCACCACTCAAGGCCTTGATTTTTGACTCAGTTTACGATGCTTACCGTGGGGTTATCCTCCAAGTGCGTGTCATGGATGGGGTGGTCAAACCTGGCGATAAGATTCAGCTTATGAGCAATGGCAAGACCTTTGATGTGACCGAAGTCGGTATCTTTACACCCAAAGCAGTTGGTCGTGATTTTCTTGCGACTGGGGACGTTGGTTATATTGCGGCTTCTATCAAGACGGTTCAGGACACTCGTGTGGGTGATACCGTTACCTTGGCAACCAATCCTGCGACAGAGCCATTACATGGTTACAAACAGATGAATCCTATGGTCTTTGCGGGTCTCTATCCTATCGAGTCAAACAAGTACAATGACCTACGTGAAGCCCTTGAAAAATTGCAACTGAATGATGCTAGTCTTCAGTTTGAACCAGAAACATCTCAGGCTCTTGGATTTGGTTTCCGTTGTGGTTTCCTTGGACTTCTTCATATGGATGTTATCCAGGAACGTTTGGAACGTGAGTTCAACATTGACCTCATCATGACAGCTCCGTCTGTTATCTATAAGGTTAATTTGACCGACGGTGAGTCTATGGATGTGTCAAACCCATCTGAGTTTCCAGACCCAACTAAGATTGCGACCATTGAAGAGCCTTATGTCAAGGCGCAAATCATGGTACCACAGGAGTTCGTCGGAGCAGTAATGGAGCTAGCTCAGCGTAAGCGTGGGGACTTTGTGACTATGGACTATATTGATGATAACCGTGTCAATGTTATCTATCAAATTCCTCTTGCTGAAATTGTCTTTGACTTCTTTGATAAACTTAAGTCTTCGACACGTGGTTATGCAAGCTTTGACTACGAATTGTCAGAATATCGCCCATCTAAGCTGGTGAAAATGGATATCCTTCTCAACGGAGACAAGGTGGATGCCCTTAGCTTTATCGTTCACAAGGATTTTGCCTACGAACGTGGGAAACTCATCGTTGATAAGCTCAAGAAAATCATCCCTCGCCAACAATTTGAGGTTCCAATCCAAGCAGCAATTGGACACAAGATTGTCGCTCGTACTGATATTAAGGCCCTTCGTAAGAACGTACTTGCTAAATGTTATGGTGGTGATGTTTCTCGTAAACGTAAACTCCTTGAAAAACAAAAAGCTGGTAAGAAACGTATGAAAGCTATTGGATCAGTTGAAGTCCCACAAGAAGCCTTCCTCAGCGTCTTGAGCATGGATGAAGAATAAGTTATCAGAAATGCCTTTCCTTGTTCACAGGAAATGTATATAAGAATCAATAGTAAAGCAGGCTTTAATGGCCTGCTTTTTTATAAACTATCAAGAAATCGGAGAAAATAATGGTATAGTAGATTGAAACTAGAATAGTACACCTCTACTTTTAAAACATTGTTAGAAATAGATTTGACTGTCCTGATAGATTTGCCCTGTTCTTATTTTTTCATTTCACTATAAAATTTTAAATTTGTGACCATATCTTGACTGTATTTTCCTCTCTTTTTCGAATAAATAAATAGAATAATCAAATCTAGATTAAAAAATGTGCTATAATGAAAGGAGAAGCAATATGACTGTACGTCATCCGGGCATTAGCCCGACCAATGATTTGGTTGCTAAGAAGATTTTTAGCAATCCGGAAATCACTTGTCAATTTATTCGCGATATGCTGGATTTACCAGCCAAAAATGTGACCATTTTGGAGGGAAGTAACATTCACGTCTTGCCTTCCCTGCCCTACCCTACTCGGCTCAGGATTTCTATACCAGTATAGATGTTTTAGCTGAACTAGATAATGGTACTCAAGTAATCATTGAGATTCAAGTCCATCATCAGAATTTTTTCATCAATCGCCTGTGGGCTTACCTTTGCAGTCAGGTCAATCAAAATCTTGAAAAAATTCGTCAACGAGAAGGTGATACTCATCAGAGTTATAAACACATCTCACCAGTATACGCTATCGCAATTGTGGATAGTAACTACTTCTCAGATGACTTGGCTTTTCATAGTTTTAGCATGCGAGAGGATAGGACAGGTGAGGTTTTAACAATTACAAACAATGGACAGGAAAACCATCTGGTTAAGATGGCGTTCTTGGAACTAAAAAAATACAGAGAAACCAGCAAAGACGAGGTTCGCAAGCCATGGTTGGAGTTTTTCGGGAATAAACCCTTTACCCAAGAACCTGAGCGAGCCATCAGCCAAGCAGACTAACTGCTAGATTACAAGAGCTGGTCTGAGGAGGACAGGGAGATGTTTAGTCAACTACGTATGCGAGAAGAACAAGCCTTATTAGCACAGGACTATGCCTTGGAACAAGCTGAAGAAAAAGGGTTGGAGAGAGGTCGTGCAGAGGGGCTTGAACAGGGATTAGAACGCGGTCGAGCTGAGGGTATCGAAAAAGGTTTAGAGAGAGGTCTTGAGCGTGGGCGAGCAGAAGGAGTTGAACAAGGACTGGAGCTCGGGAAAGCTGAAGGTAGTTTCGCCATGTTAGTAAATCTAGTCCGCCAAGGTCTTCTGACTTCTGAGGTTGCTAGCCAGCAGTTGGGCATAACAGTCGCTGAGTTTGAGGCGCTATTGAAAAAATACAAATAAGAGCTCAAAAATACAGAGAAACCAGCAAAGACAAGGTTCGCAAGCCCTAGTTGGAGTTTTTTGTAACTCTCTATCTCCTAGATAGGGTTCAATAAAATATATTGATTTCGGAGTTAGCTAGTTAGGTCATTTGTAAATCAAGTAAGCCTAAGAGAAGTAGTGATCTTAGAAAAACTGGAGCTAGCTGATAATCTAATCTATAAGAATCCCTAAGCAAGGGGTTAGAATCTATAAACTGGCATATGATTTAGTTTTATCCATAAATGATTAAAAAGGGAGTATGGCGTGGCTACTCCAGAAGAGCGGCTTTTTAATCATACAATGCTAGGATTTGTTTTTATCCATTAGTTTTTGATGTGATTAACATCAGGGAGAAATTGCTTCGAAACAAACTGTCACTGAAATGTTATCAAATTGTAATAAAGTTTTGATTTGTATATGTTTCTCAAGACAGAATTGTCAGGAAGCTTGATAGAATAGCTTTGTGCAGTCTCTGCATATATAT
>NZ_VMLS01000019.1:0-11049 GCF_013276805.1 Streptococcus sp. 1449 | reverse complement strand
AATGTTTGGAACGCTTTTTAAAAACTAAATGACTATAAAACTTTTTTCCCAGATTTTTGTTTACTACTAAAGTTCACAATGGGTCTAATTTTTAAAATACTCTTGTTTAATTTTTGTAAGCAGATTGTTAGTAAAAGAGAATAACCCTGCTAAATTTCTGATCTACTTTATTCTATAGTAAAATGAAATAAAAATAGGACAAATCAATCAGGACAATCAAATCAATTTCTAGTAATGTTTTAGAAGTCCAGATGTACTATTCTAGTTTCAATCTACTATATATTATTCACTGACTAAAAAAGAAAACCTACCTTCTCAGTAGATTTTCTCTGTTTAAAATTTATTTCCAAGCGCCACTGGCATCTACATAGTAACCATCAGGTGTATAGGTGTTGTGAAGCATCTTACCAGTTGAAGCAAGGTAGTACCAAGATCCACTATCTTTTACCCATCCTGTTACCATAGAACCTGAGTTGTTTAGATAATACCAAGATCCACTATCTTTGATCCAACCTGTCGCCATAGAACCTGAGTCCTTTAGGTAATACCAAGAGTTATTATCATATAGCCAATTGCTAGCAATCATAGCTCCTGATGATTTAAAGGCATACCAGTTGCCACCCTGATAGAGCCAAGTTTGATTGAACATGACTCCTTTATCATTCATAAAGTACCAAGTTCCCTTGTCCTTAACCCAAGCATTTTTAACTAATTGACCTTGTTTTTGATAGTACCACTTTTCACTGTAATTCTTTTTTAGCCAGCTTTCTGCTTTTAGAATCGGATAAAGTATTTTGAAGGCTCCTCCCCCTCTGTAGGAATGACTGATAACTCCTGGTTTTTGAAGTTTCAATTCTACATAGTCGTCTTCCCAAGCAAACACTTTTTGACCATTGAGAGTCTCTGGTAAGGTAGCAGTGTAGGTCTTAGTTTGATAGTCCCATTTTGCATCAAGGTAGGTGTGTTGATCATTTGATTCGTCAATACGGAAGTAACCACTCTTTCCGCCATCATTATATACATCATCTACTACTTTAGTGGACCAGGTCTTTACTTCATTTCCGCTCTTGGCTTCTACCTTGATATCTCCTCTATAGCCATAAGGTACATAGAAATTCAGGTAACGCCCCTCTGTACCGACCATAGATTTGTCCTTTTCTTGACCTAGGAAATTGATAGTCTGATCTTGACCATTGAGACTAACCGTCCACTCGATTTTCTCAGTTTTTGGCAAATCCAAGACTTTGATATCCACTTCATGGCCATTGTTAAATCGAAGAATTTTGCCATCTTGATACTTAACCCCACCCTTAATAACCCATTCTTCTTCCAACTCAAAGGCTTGACCTGAATGAGGGAAAGCTAATAAAGCTAGACCTGCTAGAGATAAACCAAATAGTGTGATTTTTTTTGATACTTTCATTTTCTTAACTCCTTATTTTTGGAATAAAACAAATTGACTGTTTTTAGGATAAACTGATACATGTTGCTCTTCGTGAATTTGTGATGCAGCTTCAAGGACTAGAGGATAAGAGTATTGATACAGTTCCTCTAAAGTAATTTTTCCGTTAGTATTGGTGTCTGCCATAGGCGAAATCATTCTATTTTGAAGTGAATCCCAACCTGTACCCATTGCCCAGTATCTGGTGGCAAGACTACCTACTCCGACTACACTATACGATTCTTCGCCTTTCCAAGAGGCACATAGTACGAGGAATTTAGAATCAAGCATTTCACCATTCTTGCTTGCTACATCTCCTGTTGAAAATCCTGCCAAAAATGCTTGTTCATCAAATTTTTCTTCAGACTTGGAGGCAACCTTTTTGTCTGACTTACCTACATCTATAATTGTTCCTGAATAGCAACAATCCAGCATAACCACAAACTTACCTTTATATTGTTTCAGTATAGATGCCAATTCCCAGCCTGAAAATGTCTGACCATCGCTACCAAGATAGATTCTTCCGTCTCTTCCTCCATGACAAGTAAGGTAAAGATAGTTCACATCGCTTTCGATAGAAGATTTGAAAAGCTCTTGCGTTTTTGCAATAATCTCGGACTTAGTTTTATCTGGGAAACGAACAACTTTACTAAAGTTTTGGTTACCAAAAACCTTTTCCATAGCATTAACGTCTTCGATAGGTACTGCTCTCGTTGATGTTTCACCAAGAACTAAAGCACGGCGATTAATCGTTTGTCTTGCTCCACTACTAGCAAAGAAATAAGTATCATCTCCAATATTGTGCCAACCTGTCTGCATAGCACCGCTGGCAGCCAAATAATATTGTTTTCCTTCGATAGTCTGTAGGCCAGTTTGCATGACACCGCTAGTATTTAAATAGTACCAACTACCAGAAATCAAACACCATCCTGTTTTCATAGCACCACTAGTATCTAGATAATACCAATTTCCATATTCATTAAACCAACCTGTTTTCATCCAACCTTCACTATCAAAATAGTACCAGATTTCATTGATCTTTTCCCACCCGTTTTTAGTGTAAGAACCGTCAGAGTGTTTATACCACCAACGGCTATTCGATTGAATCCAACTGCCATTAGAGTGACTATAAGACTTGGGAGAGATAGATTCTTGAGCAGAAACTGGACTATTTACTGGTAGTGTTGCCACTAGGCTCAGTAAAGCAACTGATGACAATAAAATTTTTTTCATAATCATATTGTCCTTTCTGTTTTATTTTTGTATAATCATATCACAAATAAAAAAACAGGTTTTATTTTTTGCAGAAATGGAAGAGGAATACTATGGAAAATTTTGGAGCAGTTTTAAAGGATATCCGTATTTCAAAAAATTTTCGTCTTAAAGATTTGGCTTGTGATAAGATTAGTGAGTCAACTATTTCTCGTTTCGAAAATGGGATTACAAAATTATCTATTGATCATTTTTACATATTGTTAAATCGCCTGGGGATATCATTTTCGGAATTTGAAGAATTAGTTCATTGCTATTATTCCAAAAAAGAATGCTTTTTTGAAGAATTAGAACATGCTGTAAACTCTTCAGATATCATTTTGTTACAAGAACTAATAAAGAAAATAGAGCTAAAACAAAAGCAGGAAAGAAGTTTATGCAATTTTCACATAAAATTGATTGCTGAACAACAGATTAATCGCCTTGTAAATCTTCCTTATAATACATCTAAATGCAATGAGATAATAAAGTATTTGCTTTCGGTAGATACTTGGATGGAGTATGAACTGAAAATTTTTTATAATTCGGTGTTTTTTATGAACACTAAAACCATAAGCTTATTATATAGAGCGGTAATCAAGAAAACACGACATTTTTTAAAAACAAATATGGGAACACATAGAGTAATTCCTTTATATTTATTTAATTTAGAATTATTATTAAAAAATAATTTGTTAAATAACGCTCAATTTTTTATAGATGATTTAGAAAATTTACTGACCAGACAAGGATATTATTTTGAAAAGAATTATTTACTCTTCCTAAAAGGTATTTATCTTATAAAAACTAATCAAATAGAGTTAGGTAAAAAAGAATGTTCTAAAGCTATGAGAATATTTAAGGAATATAATGATAGTGATACAATAAATGAATTAAACCAGAAATTTAAGCTAGATCTAACAATTTAATTGTTAAATGATATTGTTTAGAGATATAATTCCTAAAAAATTAGACAAATAATTTATCTATAAGATTTGGTTCTGTATTACACTGAGCTAAGTCTTTCTTAGTTTTAATACATTTGTTATTATATAGGCTTTTATTGATTATTTCTTGTTTTAATTCAGGGGAATAGTAACGATTCTTCCCATTTTTAACACTCTCTATTCCATAACGATCAATTCATCTTGTCACATACCTTAGCCCGAAACATCTACACAAAATCTTTTTGAAAGCTGATTAAAGATTTGTACTTGCTTTCTAAGTTCATAGATCTGAACCTTAACCTCATTTGTCAATCCCATAATAAAAATAAGGACATTCCAATTGAACTGCACCCCAAAAGTTAGACAGAAAAAATCTAACTTTTGGGGTGCAGTTCATATATAGGCGCTATTTTTTCTTGAACAAGCGGATGTAGTCCTGTTTGCTATGAATAATATCTGATACAAAGACAGCTTTTCTGTCCTCTAAAATATGATAGAATGCTAGGTAATCTCCTAAAATGATGCATCGAGTTTTGTGGGGTGGGTATATAATCCCTCCTACTCTTTCGTCAGCATCAAATCCTGCTTCTGGGAAGACTTCAAGACGCTCCAAACCATAAAGAACATTCTTAACTGTGTTTGCTCCTGCCTGTTCTGAAAAGTAGTTAGCTGAGATATAATCTTTAATACCTCTTAGCTGTTCTTGTACCGTTTCGGAGATAATGATGCTATATGCCTTCTCGTTAAATTCCAAGGTTAGCCCTCACTTCATCAAGACTGTAAGTTCTTCCATGTTCTAAATCCTCAAAGCTACGAGCAATTTCAGCACGCAACCTTGATAGAAGTTCTTCTCTTTCTTTATCTACTTGAGTTTCAAATGGCAAGGCTTTATTTTCTACAATGTGTTCTAAAAACAAGTTAAAACTGGCTGTCATATCAAGATTTTGCGCTGTGATAATAGCTTTAGCTTTCTCTAACAAGTCTCTGTTAGTCTTAAAATTTACCTGTGTGTTTTTTTCTAAAACATTCATGGTAGCACCTCCTTTAGACTATTATATCACTTTGGACTATATCGGTCTAGTTATGTCTCAACGATTATAGCTGGATACTAAGAGAAATCAAAAAAGCACTCTAGGATAGAGGCCTAAAGTGCTTAGTTTCAAGGCTTTACAGCCTATCATATTTAATAAAATATTACAACATCTTGTTGTAGAATTCAACGACAAGTGCTTCGTTGATTTCTGGGTTGATTTCGTCGCGTTCTGGCAAGCGAGTCAATGAACCTTCCAATTTTTCAGCGTCGAATGATACGAATGCTGGACGTCCAAGAGTAGCTTCTACTGCTTCAAGGATTGCTGGAACTTTCAATGATTTTTCACGAACTGAGATCACTTGACCTGGAGTTACGCGGTATGATGGGATATCAACGCGTTTCCCGTCAACAAGGATGTGACCGTGGTTTACGAACTGACGAGCTTGACGACGAGTAGTCGCAAGACCAAGACGGTAAACAACGTTATCCAAACGACGTTCCAAAAGAAGCATAAAGTTGAAACCTAGGATCCCGCCTTTGATTTTTGTAGCTTGTACGAACAAGTTACGGAATTGTTTTTCACCTACACCGTAAGTGAAACGAAGTTTTTGTTTTTCAGCCAATTGCAAACCGTATTCTGACAATTTAGAACGGTTGTTTGGTCCGTGTTGTCCTGGTACGTAGTTACGACGTGCCAATTCTTTACCTGTACCTGTAAGTGAAAGGCCAAGGCGACGAGATTGTTTCCAAGATGGTCCTGTATAACGTGACATGTGAATGTCCTCCTGATATAAATAATATTTCGGTGGAAATAGTCACTTAGAAAGCCCTGATTCGTGCAGATGCCCTTCGCCTAAACAGCCAAGGTTACTTATCATAAGACACCTGTTGACGAGCTTCATGCTTTCCTGCTGATATTTCACACAAAATCTATTTTACCATGAATAGCTGGATTTGTAAAGGGGTTTTAGGCTTTATTTTCACTACCAGAGAGATTGAGAAGGAGGGTAAAGGTACTTCCTAGACCGTACTGGCTGCTGACTGTGATTTCCCCACCCAATTGATGAGCCAATTCACGCGCAATCGCAAGACCAAGACCATGCCCACCTGTTTTCATGTTACGCGAAGTTTCGACACGATAAAGGCGTTTGAAAATATTCTCCAAATCCTCTGGGGCAATGCCCTGCCCCTCATCGGTCACACTGATTGAAAGCTGGTTCTTCTCCAGCTTAGCCACCACTTCCAGCTTGGTTCCTGGAGCAGAGTATTTAAAAGCGTTATTGAGCAGATTCACCAAGATACGAGAAAGCTTAGCATAATCTCCTTCAGTCCGGGCAGACTCTGGGATTACCTGCAAGTGGACATCTCTTCTCTCCTGCTCAATCAAAAACTGAAATTCACTCATGCACTCAATCAAGAGCTGATCCAGAAAAATGCTGTCTTTGCTGGTCGTTTCCACCTGATTTCTAGCTGTGTTTAGGGTCAAAAAATTCAACTCCTCAACCAGTTTATTGAGTCTTTCCGTCTGGCGTCCAATGGTTGCTAGATAATGGTCCTGTTCTCCTTCCTTGATAACCCCATCCAAAATCCCTTCTACCGTCGCTTGGATTGAAGTGATAGGAGTCTTGATATCATGCGACAACTGGGCAATCATCAAGCCCTTTTCTCGTTCGCTTTCTTCCAAGGAATCAAAGCTTGCCTGCAAATCATGGGACATTTCATTAAAAGCTTGGCCTAATTGTTGAAATTCTAAAGGGCCTTGAACCTCCAAATTTGAAGGAAAATCCTTGTCCGCTACCCGCCTGGCATGCTCCTTGAGTTTGCCCAACGACGTAAAGACCGGCGATAGGAGAAAGAGACTAATCCCAGCACCGACAAGGCTGGCAACGATGGTCATCCCAAGCAAAAAGTAAATCTCGCCTTTCGCAATCAGCATTTTTTGAACAGCCCAAAAAACAACCAAAATGGTTAAGAGGGTTGAAATAATATATCCAACCAAAATATAACTTTTTAGTTTCATGTTTGTCCTCTCGGTTTCTCTATCTTATATCCCAACCCCCAAACTGTCTTAATAGTGGGCGTTTGGTCACTACTATATTTTGCCAACTCCTGTCGAAGAGCATGGATATGCACATTCAAGGTATTGGTGTCATCCACATAGTCTTCTTGCCAGACTTTTTCATAGAGGTCTGTCTTGGAGAAAACTCTCTCTGGATTGCTAGCTAAAATCCACAGCAATTCAAATGATTTAACAGTTAAATCCAGCATTTCTTCTCCTATTTGAACTTCATGACTACTATGATTCATTTTTAGATTGCCAAGGGAAATCAGCTCTGTTTCGCCCCCACGATGAAGGCGGCGCAAAATATTATGGACACGCAAAACCAGCTCACGTGGGCTAAAAGGCTTAGCAATAAAATCATCTGCTCCCAAGCTCAGGCCGTAAATCTTGTCCTGTTCACTGGTCTTAGCAGTAATAAATAGGAAAGGTTGCTCTGGTGATAAGTATTGAACCTCACTGATTAAATCATAACCATCCATCCGAGGCATCATGACATCTGTGATAATCAAATCAATCGGTTTTTTCTTGAACAGCTCTAGCGCTTCCAGTCCATCATGGGCTACCAAGACCTGATAACCTGCCTGAATTAAGTATCTCTGATGAATATCGGTGATTTCTACCTCGTCGTCAACGAGTAAAATTGTCTTTCCCATCTGTCTCTCCTTTGATAAAAACAGTGCTATACTGCTTTAAGTATAACACTATTTTTATTGTTTTACGATGATTTTAATCTGCTATTGAAAGAAAGTCCTGATTGCTGATTGAGTTGGTAAACTAGCCTTAGTCAGCCCACTATCCATCATTTATTTCCTTAGCTGATTAGTTTTCTTCTTTTTTGTTTTTCAAACCTAGACCACCGAGTAAACCTACAAGCGCAAGCCCAAGGAAACCAATACTTGCCATTGATGTTTGAGCTTCACCAGTATTTGGTAGCATAGCTTTATCATCTGACATCATCTTGTCTGACATCATCGTATCAGACATCTTGTTAGCAGAAGCAGCCATATTTTCACCTGCCATCGTATTGGTAGAGCTTGTCATGGTGTCAGCAGGCATGCTATCTGTAGTACTTGGAGCTGGAGTCTCAGTCTTCATACCTGATTTTTCCATTTGGTCATTTGCTGGCATTGCTTTATCAGTCTCTTTGGCTGGTGCCATCATGTCCTTATGGTCAGCAGCTGTTTGATGAGTCGCACCTGTAGCAGGATTGTGATTCATCGGAGTCACGCCAGAACCAGAGTTAGAAGATGAGAATGAAGCATTTGCTGTGTCTGATGTTTCTTTAACATTTATCTTAATAGTAACTTTTTTAGCTGCTACGACATTTGTCAAATCTACTTTACCATCTTTGTTGCCATAGACATTGACTGTAGCGCTGTAGGTTTTAGTGCCGTTTGCTCGAAACTGGTCAATGAGTTCTTGTTTTTCTTTGCCAGCCACGTTTCCGTCCAAGGCTACTTGATAGAAGTATTGCCCTTTGGTCTTCACGTTTTCGCCTAGTGGAGATAGGGCTGGGTTTTTAGCGTCGCCATTATCTGACCATGGAGCCTTGTCAGATGCCTTAAGCAAGAGACGAGTCAACATGCCATCACCTGCGAATAGTTCGTATGGAATCACATGGTTGACACCTGCTGTGAATGGACCGTCACCCTTGGCTTGTTCTAGGTAGGCTGCTGGAACATCGATACTGTCTTTAACGTTGTCTGCAACGGCTTTTTGAACTGTTTCTTTAGAAATTAAACCTTTTATGTTAATAGTAACTTGTTTAGTTGCTACGACATTTGTCAAATCTGCTTTACCATCTTTGTTGCCATAGACATTGACTGTAGCGCTGTAGGTTTTAGTGCCGTTTGCTCGAAACTGGTCAATGAGTTCTTGTTTTTCTTTGCCAGCCACGTTTCCGTCCAAGGCTACTTGATAGAAGTATTGCCCTTTGGTCTTCACGTTTTCGCCTAGTGGAGATAGGGCTGGGTTTTTAGCGTCGCCGTTATCTGACCATGGAGCCTTGTCAGATGCCTTAAGCAAGAGACGAGTCAACATGCCATCACCTGCGAAGAGTTCGTATGGAATCACATGGTTAACACCAGCTGTGAATGGACCGTCACCCTTGGCTTTTTCTAGGTAGGCTGCTGGAACATCGATACTGTCTTTGATGTTGTTTTTAACTGCAGATTTGACATCGCTTCTTGTTACAAGACCGTTCAAGGTAATATTGACTTTACGTTCCTTGACAACCTTATTCAAATTTGGTTTATCACCGGCTGCTTCATAGACAGTCAGGGTAGCTTCATAGGTATTTGTACCATTAGTACGAAGTGTATCTAATAAATCCTGATCTTGCTTACCTGTAGTGTTACCATTCAAAGATACTTGATAGTAATACTTGCCATCAGGTAAATTTTTCACTGGTGGAATTTTTTCATTTTTATCCTTACCATTATCTGACCATGGAGCCTTGTCAGATGCTTTGAGCAAGAGACGAGTCAACATACCATCTCCTGCGAAAAGTTCATATTTAAGCGGTTTGTTTACACCAGCCAAGAAAGGACCGGAAGCTTTGGCTTGTTCTAGATAGCCCGCTGGGACATCGATACTGTCTTTAACATCCTCATCGACAGCTTTTTTAATATCTTCTGGACTTGCTTGTTTCCCATCCACATCAGCTGTATCTACAGCTTCTTTTAAGACATCTGCTAGCTCTGAATTTTCTTGAGCTTCTTCACCTTTTTCAAAAAGTGTATCCAGACGAGAAGGGCTTGTCTCCTCGCTCACTTCAGTTACTTCTGTAGGTGTAGAAAGTGAGTTCGTATTTCCAGCAACGACCTCAGGTTTCGCTTGAGCAAGAACAGTATCTCCCTGAGTTTCTGCTAAGTCACCCTCTTTCGTTCCCGATGTCTCTTCAGGTACAACTTGAGCAGGGGTCGGATTGACCCCATCGGCACGTACAGAACTTGGCTGACCAACTAGGACAAAGAAGCCACTAGCCACAACAACTGAGGCAACACCGACACTGAGACGGCGAATAGACCAACGAGTATATCTTTGATTTGGATTGAATTTCATAGGGTTCTCCTTAGAGTTTTTCTTTATTTGATGACTCTAGTATAATATCCTAAAATTAAAAAGGACTAAGAAAAAGTTAAAATTTTTCTTAAATCCCTCTTATAAAATACTTATATCAATTAAATCCATAAACAGATTTGGTGATTTGATAGACGACATTGGACAGTTTGCGAGCTGGCAAGACTGAATGTTTGGTCAAACGGCTAAGCATGGTCTTACGGATAGCCTGAAAAACCTCTGGATTTTCCTGCTGAATATAGGTCCACAGCTCCCGTTTTTTTGCCAAATGCTCTGCTGTACCTGCTCGATTGAGCAGGGCACTGGAAATCACCGTCGTAATCTCGATATGATTCAGCAGATATTCTCGCATTTTGGGGTGGCTCACTTGGGATAAATCAAGCTGGTCTACCAAGAGTCGATTGACTTTAAGTTGCTGGTCAATGCGCTTAATCATCACTTGCTCATTGACAGACTGGTCCTCACGCCCAATCAAATAACGATAGAAATCGACAGGCAGATAGTACATGGTCTTGACCTGCTGAAGAGGGGTAAAGACAAAGAGATTATCGACATAAAAAGTATGCTCAGGCAGTTGGAACTGGCTAGCACGCAACAAATCTGTCCGATAAATCAGCGAGTGCATCATGATATACTGGCCTTTGGAGAAATTTCCGACCTGGTCCCAGCCAAAAATCTGCCGAACAGGCAAGACTGACTCGTAGCTCATACTCTTCTTACGAGACTGACCTTCCTTTTCGTAAACAAAATTAGTCACAAAGGCGTCAACCTCTTGACCCTTACTCTCAAGTTCCTGCAAGGTTTCAAGAGTTTTCAAGTAGGCACGAGGATCCACCCAGTCATCACTGTCAACTACTTTAAAATAGCGCCCAGAAGCCTCTACCAAGCCACGATTGACCGCACCGCCATGGCCCTTATTTTCCTGATAAATGGCTCTAACGATGTTAGGATACTTGTCGGCTAAACGCTCAGCGATTTCCTGAGTCTGGTCCTGAGACCCATCATTGATAATCAAAATCTCAACTTGCTCACCACCAATCACTAGCGACTCCACACAGTAATGAAGATAGGCTGCAGCATTATAGCTAGGAATGGCGATAGACAATAACTTCATAATCTACTCCTTTAGGGGACTGATTTTTCTTACTCAATGAAAATCAAAGAGCAAACTAGGAAACTAGCCGCAGGTTGCTCAAAACACTGTTTTGAGGTTGCAGATAAGACTGACGAAGTC
>NZ_VMLS01000018.1:0-47928 GCF_013276805.1 Streptococcus sp. 1449 | reverse complement strand
TTTCATAGACTTTCTCCCCTTTAGGAGCCCCTGCATAAGGACGATAGAGGTAGCGGTCGATTCCTGTTTCATCAATATATACGATTGGTAAATCGTTTAGGTTATCCAAAATATCAAGAAACTCAGCGACTTTCTCTGGGTCTTGTTCCTTAAAGCTCGTCATCTTTTTTTGAAGTGACCTTCATCTGCTTTAAAGCTGCCCATACTGAAGGGACAGCACAATCAAAATGTGCCGCAATTTCCCGTAAAAAAGCATCTGGATGAGCCTCTACAAAGGCTTTCAATTCCTCTAAAGGAATCTTTCGGTTTTTGACGACTCGCTTTTTCCTCTCTAAGTGTCCTTGTTCACGTAAGTTCTTTTCCCACGTGAAGAGAGTTCTGACGCCAACATCAAAAACCTTGGCTGCCTCGACATGGCTGTGCCCCTCTTTGATGTAATCTAATGCTCGCTGTTTAAAATCTGTACTATATGCCATAGCTTTATTATAACATGCTTGTTTGAAACTAAGCAACTATATCACCAGTTTTAGATGGCTTTAACAGTGAAATTATCTCCTATTTGCCGAACTTAGTACAAATGAAAGCTATGCTAGAACAAGCCTTTACAGAGAACCATTACGAAAATACAATTCTCCATAGTGACCAAGGATGGCAATACCAACACGATTTCTATCGTCATTTTTTAAAGAATAAGGGAATCCAACCATCTATGTCACGTAAGGGTAACAGCCCAGACAATGGTATGATGGAGTCCTTCTTTGGGATTCTGAAATCGGAAATGTTTTACGGTTATGAGAAGTCGTTTCAATCGCTTAATCAATTGGAACAAGCTATTGTAGACTATATTGATTACTGCAACAATAAACGAATTAAGGTAAAACTAAAAGGACTTAGCCCTGTGCAATACAGAACTAAATCCTTTGCTTAAATTAATTGTCTAACTTTTTGGGATCAGTACATCAGTACATACACATAAAGGCGTTTTTGTTTGGGAATTACGTGATCTTGATGATATAATATAGAGAAATAAAATAAAAATAGGACAAATCAATCAGGACAATCAAATCAATTTCTAGTAATATTTTAGAAATCCAGATGTACTATTCTAGTTTCAATCTACTATATTTTAGCCCCCTCAATTTAATGAAGGGAGGTGTTGCCGATGTTAGAAACTTTACTCACAGTGTTTCTAGCTCTGTTACTTATTAACGTGTTATCTGAGCTTTTCAAGTTATGGCTTAAGAAACGTAAGAAGTAATGGTTAACCCTTTAAGAGGGTAGCAAAAAAACCATCGGTGGCACGGTGGGGCTTTTTAGTTACATATGCTGTAACTTTACTCACATTGTAAGTTCATTCTAACATATAACACCCAATATTTCAAGCTTTTGTTTTGATATTCCTCAGAGGTCATTCCGCAATCTTATAACACTGAATCCTGTGGTTTGAGTCCGCTCCACTGAAATTAGCACGCATGCATTCTACAGCAAAGAAATCAACTCTTTTCTAGGGGATTTCCGCCCTCATTTTTGTCTTTTGTGCTAAAATAGATTTATAAATTGAAAATAAGGAATGTTTATGAAATCAGGTAATGGTTTTTGGAAAGGCTGTCTCTATTTTTGGGGCTTCTTGTTCTTACTGGGCCTTTTGGTTCAATATGCTCTCCCACTTGCGGCTTGTGTCCTGCTAGGCTATGGTGGTTATCGTCTCTATAAACGTTGGCGCTATCCTCTTTTGCAGGATCGTTCGCTCGATGATCGGATTGAGCTTTTAAAAGCCAGGATTCGTCAGGCGGACAAGGATATTCAGCAATTGGAGGGAACTTTAGTAGAAAAAGGTTCAGATTCCTATAAGAGTCTGGCCAATCAAGTATTGATCGAACTGAGGGAAATCCATCAGGAGGCGGTTCGTCTCAAGTCCTATATCGATGCTGATATCTACAACCGTATTGACAAAAAGGTTCGTACAGTAAGGGCAAACATCGATGTTCAGCTAGAACGTTTGGATAGAGAAAGTCAGGTAGATCTTGAAAATGCGGAGCCAGAGGAATTAGCTCCAGAATTGTCCCAGACCTTGGCCAATATTGCCATTGACCATCAGGCCATTTTAGACAAGATTGCTACCTCGGCTGAGGGGGATAAGGAAGAATTGACGGCCATTCATAGTTTGAAGATGGAGAAATTCAAAACGATTTTAGAAGGCTATTTAAAGATTAAGGCCAATCCTAAAAACTATAATCGAGCAGAAGAACGTTTACAGCAAGCTAAAGCAGCTATCGAACAATTTGACCTTGAGCTGGACCAGGTGTTGAGAGAACTCAATGAAACAGATATGCGTGATTTTGATATTAGTTTGCGTATCCTAGAAAAAGATCGTAAAGAATAGGTTAGAAACAAAGGAGTAACCATGACAGAATTTAATTTTGATATTGACCAGATTGCCAATAATACGGTAGCTAAGGAGGATAAGACAACCCAAATCATCGAGACCAATACTGGCTCAGACAAGACCTTGACCTTCCTTGAGAAGCTGAGCCCTGAGCAACAAGAAGGGATCAAGGCGCACGTGCCCCAGTTGGTAGACCAGTTTGTCACCAATCAAAATGCTCTTTTGGATTTTGGCCAATCTGCTGTAGAAGGTGTGAACAATACGGTCAACCGTATCTTGTCAGAACAAAAGAAACTGCAGATTCCCCAAGTGGATGATCTTCTCAAGAATACCAACCGTGAGTTGCAAGGCTTTGTAGTCAAATACAAGAACGCTGAAATTGCTGAGTTAGAAGAAAAGCCAAACTTTTTGCAACGATTGTTTAACAAGAGCAAGAATACCCTACAGGAATTTTACTTTGACTCAAAAACAGTGGAGCAAAAGCTCGATGGTATGGCTGCCGCAGTGGTCAAGCAAGAAGATGTCTTAGCTCGAAATATCGTCTCTGCTGAGATGTTGATTGAGGACAATACCAAATCCATTGAAAATCTAGTGGGAGTGATTTCCTTTATCGAAGCCAGCCAGACAGAAGCTGGCAAACGCGCTGCCGAACTGAAAGCTCAAGCTGATCAACTCGATACAAGTACGGTAGAATACCAGACCAAATCACAAGAATTGGCCCGCATGGCAGAAGTGGTCAATACCCTAGAACAACAGCACACTGAGTATGTCAGCCGTCTCTATGTTGCCTGGGCAACAACACCTCAGATGCGCAATCTTGTGAAGGTGTCATCTGATATGCGCCAAAAATTGGGAATGCTTCGTCGTAATACGATTCCGACAATGAAACTTTCCATTGCCCAACTGGGTATTTTGCAACAATCCATGAAATCAGGTGTCGTGGCAGATGCCATTGTCAATGCCAATAATGCTGCCCTTCAGATGCTAGCTGAGACCAGCAAGGAAGTGATTCCGCAGATGGAAAGAATTGCCCAAAGCCCGACAGTCGCTGTTGAGTCTGTTACCAAATTGGCTGAAAGTCTGGTCGCTCAAAACCAAGGTATCGTCGCAGCTATTGAATTGGGACGCCAGAAACGTGCCCAACTAGAAACAACCATCGTCAAGTCCGCAGAAATGATCAACGATTCTGTCAAACTACGCGATGAGAAAATCGTCCAAGCCCTTCTCGACCAAGGCAAGGCTGCTCAGAAAGAAGTACAAGAATAATACACAAGGATGCTGGGAAAAACTCAATTTCAGGAGAAAATGAAGTAAATCTTTCTACAATAAAACACATAATATCAAGGTTGTATAATTCTTGATATTATGCGTTTTTTTGATTTCAAAGACTTTTTCTCCAGACTCTTGTGATTCTATATTTACCTTTTCTATTCTTTTTGCTTTTATGATAAGGCAGGTTATTTGAATTTTTTTTTAATTCATTAAGTACCGCTCTATTAGATTTTTTATCATCTTTTAATTCGAATTCTTTAGATTTATAAATCAAATAGTCTGAAAAATCTGGAAATAAGGCATTTGTTTCATAATTGTACTCTTTTA
The DNA here is from genome assembly GCF_013276805.1 of Streptococcus sp. 1449. Lineage (NCBI taxonomy): Bacteria > Bacillati > Bacillota > Bacilli > Lactobacillales > Streptococcaceae > Streptococcus > Streptococcus sp. 1449. Next base: position 43,943 of record NZ_VMLS01000018.1, on the reverse strand, counting down.
ACTTTCGTAAAAGTTCTCTTTGAATTAATTCATAGTAGTCGCCAGAAATTCTTTCCTCTTGATTATTTTTATCAGAACCTGATTTGACAGACTTTCCTTCTAAAAATTTAATTACTCCGTCTAAATTTTTAGAAGATAGATCATCTTCTGGATTAGTATGATTAGAGCTTTGCTGATTTTTTAAAGACTTAATAGAGGCCTCTATATTAAATTTGATATTTAGAATAATTCTATCGATAGGTTTATAATTTTCTAATTCTATTTCATTTTTTTTAAAATTTATAAATTTAATAAGTTTATCAAAATTTATAAAAGCACCTTTTTGTGCCCGTATTCTCTTATTTGTAATTTTCTTATGAACTAAAGAAATTATTCCATTCTCACTATCATTGCTGGAGTCAATTTTATAGAACTCTAACTGAGGATTTTTTATTTTCCCAAAACCTAACATAAACAACATGGCTATGAATGGATTTTCGGAAATATCTAGTAGACTTGTTGGCAAACCATAATGTTGTAAGATAGCTAATTCATCAGCTCGGATATCTAACATTTCTTGATTTAAAGGGACATATTTAACTTCATCAGGAAATTCTCTAGAGATATTTAGATAAAGAGATTCAAAAGTGTTACAGTATTTATTTCCTTCACTATTTTGTAAATTTCTAAATATCCCTGGTACTGTTTCCCAATCCTCTCTTTGTCCCCTATAGTAATTATAGCCTTGTCTTTGAAACGATGTAATCATTTCTTTTATTAAGTAAAATAAACTCCATGAATTTTTTTCATCTTTATATCCTAATCCCGTACCTGCACTTAATAAATATTTATTGATATCATCGATTTCATCTTGCAATTTAGAGTTTTTATTTGTTGATGAGAGTTCTAGATTTTGAATTTTGTAAATTGGTGTTAAATCTTCCTGAGGTTGGTTTATTCCAATTATATTTATTACTATTTTAAAATCATTAAAGATTTTTGAATTCAGTTGATTTTTTATTTCTTCAGGGGATGAATAATAGGTCCCTAAATTTTCATAGAATTTATCCCTAAGTAACATAAAATTCTCCTTAAATGGACAATACACCCAAATTAATAAGTCTATATTTCATAGCCGGATTGGACACATTTAATTTTTCAGCAAGATAAGTAATAATAATTTCATCATTTAAAGTATCTAATTCCTCCCAGGTCATAGAATAATCTATTGCCATTCTATCGATTGCTTTTATGATTAACTTTTGCGGCATTAGTAGTTCTGCTGCAAACTGGTTAGCAGCTCTTTCTTTAGCATTCGCTACTGGTGTTTGTTCACGTTCAGAAATTCCTTCATGTTTTAACACAAAATGGCCTAATTCATGAGACTTAGTAAATCGTTGACGCTGTAGCGGTTCCAAAATATTAACATACATTTTTTTAGTGTCAGCATCATATTTTCCAGAATGCGAATCGAAGTATGTTTCTATAACCTCAATTCCTAATTCAGCAATAATTTTATCAATATCTATACTATATTCATCTGATTGAAGTTCAATGTCTGATATTACTTCTTTTTTATTGTCAAAATAAGACATAAAATCTGTTGAGTATAGTTCGCTATATTTATAGACTTTACACATTATAAATTCTCCTATTTATATTTTTTATTTTTATTAAAAAATTATGAATTATTCTAAGTTATCATGATACAAAAATAGTTTATATTACTATTCTAAACTAAAAAGATCTTTTAGTCTATAGATAGATTGAAAATTTAAGAAAGAAACTACCTTTACTCTGAAATAAGAGATAAAACCATGGGAAACCTTTTCACTACTAGTCTTTTATGATACAATAGAAGGAAGTAAAGGCGTTGTTTTTCGATCTTATCAACGCCTTGGATGAATGAAAAGGAAGAGTCCCTATGGTTTTCAGATTTAAGCAAATAACTAGCTTGTATATATATATATATATAAACTCGCGTTTTCATACCCATTTTCAAAACCTACCAATCTTTTTGGTAGGCTTTTTGCGTTGTAGAAATGGGGTATGAACATGGCTTACACGTTATCAAAAGAATTATAACAAGAACTCATCGTTTCAGCACCTGAGTTGCAGCCTAGTTATACTGCCATCGTAGAATACCTAGAAGCTATCAACCAGAAAGAAGCATCTGGAAGCAATTCTCAGGAACTCCAGAACCAGCTTGCTATTCAGCTGAGACGTTTAGAAGATTTGGTGCAGGGTTATATCCAAATAAAGAAGAACCCACATCACTACCTAGATGCAGATAAAGAATTGACGGAAGGCTATCAAGCCATTAAAGGGACAGAGCAAGATCTTCTCAAAAAATTGCAATATCTCAATCAAGCCGCCTTGCAGGATTTCCATATCAGCCAGAGACTCTCTCCCAAAGATGAGACTGCTATCCCTGTAGCAGGTAAAGCCAAAACCAAACAGGAATTGGCTATCGAGCGAGATTTGATCAACCGGTTGACAAAGGGAGAAAGTCAATGGGTGTATCGACCTGAGTTAAATACAGAAGACCTCCTATGGGGAAACTTTTTTGCCAAGCTGGAAGCCAATAATGTCCGCATTTTGCAAGACCATCCCCTTACAAATTCAGAGAAAAATCAAATTAAAAACCAGCTCAATTTCGTCAACTTCTACGAAGCAGCCAAGTGGATAGCAGGGGAAAATGGCATTGCCAAGGTGCAGGTTCAACGTGAAGATGCTAGTTTAGGCACCATTCGCTTGGAAGTCTTGTGGAGAAACAATGTCGCTGGTGGCAAATCCAGCTATGAGGTTGTCAATCAAGTCATCACAGGCGGAGAAGGGATTCGCCAGCGTCGTGGGGATGTGACTTTGCTGATCAATGGTCTGCCTATGATTCAGATTGAACTAAAAAGCCGTTCTCATCCTTACATGGATGCCTTCCGTCAGATTAAAAAATACGACCAAGAAGGACAGTTCAGAGGCATTTTTTCAAGTCTTCAGATGTTTATCGTCTCTAATGTCACAGACACCCGCTACATCGCAGCTGCCAAAGCCAACAAGCTAAATGAGCGCTTCTTGACCAAGTGGGTGGATAGTGAAAATAGACCTCAACCTCAACTATTTGACTTTGCAGAGTCTGTCTTGTCGATACCGAGAGCCCACGAGATGGTCATGCAGTATTCTGTCATTGATGATGACAAGAAGGCCTTGATTTTATTACGCCCCTATCAGGTACATGCCATTGAGGCTATCCGTGAAGCCAGTCGCAAGCGCCAGTCAGGCTATATTTGGCATACGACCGGTTCAGGAAAGACCCTGACCTCCTATAAGGTTTCGCGCAATCTGCTTCAGATACCATCTATTGAGAAGACAATCTTTGTGATTGATAGGACAGACCTTGACCAGCAGACGACTAGTTCTTTTCAATCTTACGCAGAGAACGATATGATCGATATCGACGAGACCGATGATACACAGGAATTGGTTAAAAATCTAGCTTCTGATGACCGCCGTGTCGTTGTGACGACCATCCAGAAAATCAATGCTATGATTCGTCAGTTTGATGAAGGCCGTCACCAAAAGGTCTACAATCGTATCAAACAACTCAAACTAGGCTTTGTTGTTGATGAATGCCATCGCGCAGTGACTCCTGAACGCCAGCGCCACCTAGAGCACTTCTTTACAAATTCTCTCTGGTATGGGTTTACAGGAACTCCTATCTTTACAGAAAATAAACGTGAACAAAAAGGAGACCTTGCTCAGACGACCGAAGAGCAGTACGGTGACTGCCTCCACCAATATACCGTCAAAGAAGCCATCCATGACAAGGCGGTTCTTGGTTTTAATGTGGAGTATCAGACGACCATGCCTGGTTGGGCAGAAGATGAGATTGACGAGGAGCGTTATGATGACGAAGGACATATGCTTGCCGTTTTAGATGCTATTCTCAATCGCTCAAGACGCAAACTCGGTTTCCAAAATGGGGTAGGAAAAACCTATGAAGCCATTTTGACTGTCAAAAGCATTGTCCGTGCGCAGGCCTATTATAACCTGATTAAGCAAGTCAAAAATGGAGAGAAGTCTCTAAGCATTTCGGAAAATGTTAAAAAGGTTTTGCCAGACTTCCCTAAGGTTGCCATTACTTACTCTGTGACAGAAAATGAAGCAAACTCCTATGTCAACCAAGCCTATATGGAGGAGAGTTTAGAAGACTACAATGCCATGTTTGGTACCCATTTTAGCCTAGCAACCATTGCATCCTACAATAGTGACCTCAACGACCGTCTGGCCCGTAAGAAAGAACGCTTTGCCTTCCGTGAGGAACAGTTGGACTTGGTTATCGTTGTGGACCGCTTGTTGACAGGCTTTGATGCCCCTTGCCTATCGACCCTATTCATGGACCGTCAGCCCATGAAACCCCAGCACATCATTCAGGCCTTTTCACGAACCAATCGCCTCTTTGATGAAGGCAAGAAATTCGGCCAAATCGTTACTTTCCAAACGCCTGACCGTTTTAAAGAAAAGGTGGATGAAGCTCTGAGCCTCTACTCAAATGGTGGCGAAAGCAGTGTTTTAGCCCCAGAATGGCAGGAGGAGAAGGCCAAGTTTCTGGAGAAGGTTCATCAACTATTAGCCATCGCTCCAAGTCCAGAGCAGGTGCCGGATTTGGATACAGCGACAGATGCAGAATTAAAACGCTTTGCCAAGGCCTTCCAAGAATTTGACAAGCTCCTATCTTCTATACAAGTCTATTCTGACTATGATGAGAAAGTCATCCTCAGAGAGATTGGATTTAGCCTAGAAGACATCGAGAACTTTGCCGGCCAATATCAAAATGTCATCGAAGAACTCCGCAGACGCAGAAAAGAAGACCAAGAAGATGAAGGTGTGCTGCTGGATATCGAGTATGAGCTCGAATCCATCCGCACCGACGAGATAAACTATCACTATATCCTCTCTCTCATCCAAGCCTTGATCGAAAATCGGGAAAACCTTATCGGTAAAAAGGAAAAGGGTCTGGTAGATAACTATATCGAAGATTTGAACAAATCCAATCCCAAGTTATCCAGCCTCATCTCCAAACTCTGGCAGAATGTCCAAGCAGATGCTAAGAGCTATCAGGGGCAGTCTGTGACCCATAAGTTGGATGAGATGATTGAGCTAACAACCCAGAAAAAGATTCGTGAAACGGCAGATTATTGGCAGATAGGAGAGGATGAACTCCAGTTCGTAGTGGACAACTACCGCATCGGACGAGACAAGCAAAATGGTGAAAAAGCCATTACGGAATCTCAGGACTATCTGGCCTATAAGGAAGCCCACGGAGACAAGGCACTACCAAAACTCAAATACAAAAAAGCCCTCAAAGAGGACTATATGCGCATGATTTCAGAGGATATCTTACCGCTAAGAGGGAGATAGGTTTATACTCTTCGAAAATCTCTTCAAACCACGTCAACGTCGCCTTGCCGTATATATGTGACTGACTTCGTCAGTCTTATCTGCAACCTCAAAACAGTGTTTTGAGCAGCCTGCAGCTAGTTTCCTAGTTTGCTCTTTGATTTTCATTGAGTATTAAAAATAGTCAGAAAGATAATGTTGGGAAGGTTTTCGACCAATTAGGGTCAAAATTCCCCTATCTTCAAGATGCAAGAAAGCATCCTTGACCTTTTTCTTAGAGTAATGATGGTTGGACTGATTGGCCAGTTGGATGATGCTTCTATCTTCTATACCATCTCTCTTATCATCAACAAAGAGCTTGGACTGAGCGAGTAGAAACAAGATGTATTTCTCGACTTCCTCCAGCCCTTCTGTCTGCTCTATCTTAACTTTATAGCGATTCAGTTGCTCTTGTTTTTCAAGGAGGGTTTGGATAATATTTTCCTGTCCTTCCTTGATAAAAGTCAACAAGGTTTCAACGAAGAAGGTAGCATCGGCACGGTTGAGATGATCGCCAGTATTCCTAAAAGCCTTATAATAGTCTTGCTTATGGTGATTGATTTGTTGGGACAAAACTAACCCTGAAAATTTATCGAGTTTTCTAGACAAGTACTTGGCAAGGATATAGCGTCCTGTCCGACCGTTACCGTCATAGAAGGGATGTATATTTTCAAAAAAATAGTGTCCAGCACAAGCCTTGACAAGGTTTGGGATAGAATGGTCGTTGATAAAACGAATCCACTCTGTCAGCATGACCTGAATCTGTTCCTCCTTTTGAGGTGGGATATAGATGACTTTGCCAGTCTTGTCGTCTTGGATAAAGACCGATTTCTGTCTAAAAAACTCTCCATCGAGTTCATCCTCTGGCGAGATTTCTCCTTGTGTTAATTGGTCATAAATCCCTCTGATATCTTCAAGAGATTGGATTTGGAGAAATTCATCCTTAAGGATTTGTTGGTACATTCGCAAGGTGGAAAGATGTTTGATTTGTTCGGTCTTATAGGGGTCTTCCTCTAGGAGTTTCTCCACATCGACCAACTCTTTACGAGTTGTATGGATACCTTCGATTTCATTTGTGGAAATAATCGATTGGTAGAGCTGTTCTTTATAAAACTGATCGTGGGCAATCTTAGGGAGGGTATCAGCTATTTCACTAATTCGTTGAGACTGCTGTGAAATAGTTTCCATCAGTTGGGAAATCCCTAGATGTAGGGTTACAAATAAAGGGTATTGACTTGTTTTGACAGTATCGCGTTGCATTAAATGAGGATAAAGAGATGTTCTAATGGAACTGTATCCTTGTAAGCGTAGTTGATACTCTTCCTCATACTGGTCACGATGACTGTAGTAGATTTTTCTAAGTTCTCTATAGTTCATATGTAGTCATCCTCGCATTTCAACGTTTTTTAACATTATATCACAAAATAAGCCTATCTATTGTTTCAAAATAGGCAAAATTGAAGAATAGAATAGCATAGTTTCCTATCTAAAGTGAAAAAATGGCCAAAATTGAACAATAGAAATGATAGATGGCAATCCTAAAGTGTAAAAATAGGTAAAATTGAAGAATAGAAATCAAAAAGAGAAAACCTAAAGTGTAGAAATAAGAAAATGGAGTAATAGAAAGGGGGGATAGAGTGGAGAAATTATTTATTATCGGAAATGGTTTTGATATGGCGCATGATTTGAAGACGAATTATCTATATTTCAAGAAGTTTGTTTATCAGCAGGCTTATGGAAAAGATGAACTGTTAGAGTCGTTGCAAAGTGAAAATGCCATAAAATTATATCTAAATAGAATTGATAAAGAAATATTGCTAGAAGAAATTGATGATGATACCATACCTGAAATGGAAATGGCACCAGATGGAGGAGATCTATATCCAGATGATGTAATTTTGTATAAGTTACTGTATCAGCTAATGAGTCAAATTACGGAAACTGAGAAATTTTGGTCTGATTTTGAAGAGAAATTAGCAGATTTTAATGAAGTGTCTATTGTTAATACAGATTGTATATATAACGCTAGAGATTTGGATGGCAGTATAATGGCTAGTAATGCTAATGAAATAGGAGAAACTCTAGCTAAATATGTATTATATTCTTTAAATAAATTATTTAAATTGTGGATAGAAGAAACATATTTTGAATGGACTGATAGAATTCTTAGAAATGGTGAAAATTCGTGTTATAAATTGTTAAAAGCTACAGTTTTGAAAAACTCTGATGCAACATTTCTAAATTTCAATTATACAAAAACGTTAGAGGATTTATATAGAATTCCTGAAGAGCAAGTTTTTCATTTACATGGAGTTATTGGTGGGGAAAAATTTATTTTTGGACATGGTTTTGATGATGAAGTAAGTGATTTCAATCCTCTAGATGTAGGAGCATATATGGAAGAAGTTGTTAATAAGTTAAAGAAACCAGTTGATAGTATATTAACTAATAATATACAGTTTTTCAAAAGTTTAAGCTCTATCAAAGAAATCTACTTCATTGGTTTTGGTATTCGGGATGAGGATGGAGTGGATGCTCCGTACTTTAAAGAAATTTTTAAACAGACACCGGATGTGAGCATTTATGTAGACCAGTTCGATAAGCAGAATGAATATACTATTAAGAAAACACTTAAGGCATGGGGGGCTCGTAAAGCTTATCAATTGCAATTTATAGATACAAATAAAGATGAAATAGTTGGAGGAGTAATATGACAAAAAAACCAAGTTATCGCTTTACGGGGTATACTGAAGTTTGGGAAGAGAAGAAGTTGGGAAATCTTGGGTCAGTTGAAATGTGTAGGAGGATTTTCAAAGAGGAAACTTCTGCGGAGTTTGAAATTCCTTTTTTCAAAATTGGTACTTTTGGAGGGGAAGCTGATACTTATATAACTAGAGAAAAATTTGAAGAATATAAAACAAAATTTGCTTATCCTCAAAGAGGAGATTTACTGTTATCTGCTTCAGGAAGTATTGGCCGCGTTGTTGAGTACGATGGAGATGAAGCTTACTACCAAGATTCAAATATTGTTTGGTTGAATCACCATGGTAAAATTAACAACAAGTTTCTTAAAGCTTTTTATAAGATTGTATCTTGGTCAGGAATTGAAGGAACTACAATAAAAAGATTATACAATAAGAATATTTTAGAGACAGATATTTCCCTCCCCTCCCTCTCCGAGCAAACTGCCATTGGTTCTTTCTTCCAAGATATTGACCAGCTTATTAGCCTTCAACAGCGTAAGTTAGAGGTGCTCAAAGAGCAGAAGAAAACTTACCTCAAGCTCCTCTTCTCAGCCAAAGGACAAACCAAACCAGCCCTTCGCTTCGCAGGATTTGAAGATGAGTGGAAGGAAGTGAAGTTGGGGGGAATTGGTGAAATTCAAACGGGTAATACTCCGCCTACTAATGAAGAAGATAATTACGAAAAAAATGGATTTCCATGGGTCACACCTACTGATATTAATTCATTGGTGCTTCAAACGACCTCAAAACAATTATCAGAAGTAGGTAAATCCAAAGCTAGAATTGCTAAGTCTGGTTCAATATTGGTAACATGTATTGCGAGTATTGGGAAAAATACATTAGTTAGAACTGATTCGGCTTTTAATCAACAAATTAATTCATTGACGCCTAGTGAAAAATATTCATCGTATTTTTTATTAACACAATCTGAAATTTGGTCAAGATACATGCTCAGTGTAGCAGGTGCAGGAACGATGCAAATTATTAATAAAAGTGACTTTTCAAATATTAAGACTATGGTACCCACTCTCCCTGAACAAGAAGTCATCGGTTCTTTCTTCCAAGACCTAGACAAGGCCATTGCCAAGCAAGAGGAAAAAGTTAACCAGCTCAAAGAAAGCAAACAAACCCTACTCAGAAAAATGTTTATATAAGATACAAAGACCGTCAAAAGCCCAGTAAAAATAGGGAACTGGCGCAGTCTTCGATGAAAACCAGACAGTTTATCTTTTTTACCCAGCTTTTAGGTCGTGTTCAATTATATAAGATACAAAGACCGTCAAAAGCCTAATAAAAATAGGAAACTGGGACAGTCTTCGATGAAGACTAGACAGTTTATCTTTTTACCCAGCTTTTAGGTCGTGTTCAATTCCATACGATACCGAGACCATAAAAAGCTACACCAAACGAATGAAAGTAGAAATTGATAGGAGACCCTATGTCACAAACAGATTTATCAAGAGAACTCTACCAATCCCTCTGGAATGCGGCAGATATCCTGCGTGGCCAGATGGAAGCCAATGAATATAAGTCCTACCTCTTGGGCTTGATTTTCTACAAATATCTATCCGACAACATCCTCCAATCCGTCTGCGATAATTTGGACGAGCCCTTTGAGTCCTTCCAGCAAGCCCAGCTTCTCTACGAGGAAAACTTTGCGGATGCAGATGTCCGTGAAGACCTCATCGAGGTCTTAAATGACGAGTTGGGCTATGTGATTGAGCCTTCTCTAACCTTCACCAAGCTGGTTCAGTCTATCCATGAAGGAACCTTCCAACTAGAATCCCTAGCCCAAAGTTTCCGTGATATCGAGCAGGCCAATGAAAAATTTGAAAATCTCTTCGAAGATATCGACCTCTATGCGAAAAAGCTAGGAAACACCCCACAAAAGCAAAACAAGACCATCTCTGAGGTTATGAAACAGCTCAACGACCTCAATGTGTCTGGTCATGCTGGTGATATCTTGGGTGATGCTTATGAGTACTTGATTGGCCAGTTTGCCAGTGATTCTGGGAAAAAGGCTGGAGAGTTCTATACACCTCAAGCAGTCTCTCACCTCATGACCCAGATTGTCTTTGCAGGGCGGGAACATCAAAAGGGGATGTCAGTTTACGACCCGACCATGGGTTCTGGATCTCTCTTGCTCAATGCCAAGCGCTATAGTAAGGAAGCTTCGACGATTTCTTACTACGGTCAGGAGTTGATTACTTCGACCTTCAACCTTGCTCGCATGAATATGATGCTTCATGGGGTCGCGATTGAGAACTATCACCTCAGTAACCACGATACCCTAGATGAAGATTGGCCGACTACCGAGCCAACAGACTTTGATGGGGTTTTGATGAACCCACCCTATTCACTGAAGTGGTCAGCAGATAGTGGCTTCCTGCAAGATCCTCGCTTTTCAAGTTATGGAGTTCTTGCACCTAAGTCAAAAGCAGATTTTGCCTTCCTTCTTCACGGCTTTTACCACCTCAAGCATAATGGGGTCATGGCCATTGTCCTTCCCCACGGAGTCCTTTTCCGAGGAGCAGCCGAGCAGAAGATTCGCCAGCACCTGCTAGAAGAAGGCGCTATTGATACAGTTATCGGCTTGCCAGCAAATATCTTCTACAATACCTCTATTCCGACAACCATTATTATCCTTAAAAAGAATCGCACCAATAAGGATGTCTTCTTTATCGATGCTTCAAAAGAGTTTGAAAAAGGGAAAAATCAAAACAATATGACCGAAGACCATATTGCCAAGATTTTGGAGACCTATCAAAAACGCGAGAATGTCGAGAAGTTTGCTCATCTAGCCAGCTTTGAAGAAATTGTCGAAAATGACTATAACCTCAACATTCCACGCTATGTCGATACCTTTGAGGAAGAACCCGTTGTTCCTCTAGCCGACCTCGCAGACCAGCTCGCAGAGATTGATAAAGAGATTGGAGAGGTAGAAGCCAGACTCGCACACATGCGCAGCCAACTAGTAGGCACAACACCAGAAGCCCAAGCAGAATTAACCGCCTATCTCGAAAAGTTGAAAGAGATTTAGAGACTTGTGAGAATACTCTGCTAAAAATTTAGAAAAATAAAATGACAGTAGAAAATCTATTGTCATTTTTGTTATTGATTATTTAAGTAAAAATCGAATTAGAACTAAACTAAAAGGATTCAGTCCTATCAAATACAGAATTTAATCCTTAACATAAAGATAATGACTAACTTTTTGAGAAGTGATGTTATTTTTCTAAAACAAAATAAGTAAAGTGTGTATTATTTTCGTGAAGTAAAAACGGNNCCGTTTTTACTTCACGAAAGAAAGTAGAAGTGAAGCAAAACGAAGATGAGCTTCAATATAAAATTATTGAACTATTCTTAGCAGGTGTGGACAAAAGTAAGTACGATTTCTTTGAGCAGAGTCTGTTGAAAGAAATTCTTCATCAATTAATTTATTTAATAATGTATATACAGTACGTTCAGAGATACTAAGGTGTTTGCTGACTTGTTTTGCTTTAAAAATTGGAGAAGAGAAAATGAAATCAAGAAGTTGAATACCAGAGACAGAATTCAATTTTGGTATTATTTCTTCTTTCATCTTATTATAAAGGTTTAAGATATCCTGTGCCTTTTTTGTACTCTCTTCTGCTGAGAAAATTACTCCTTCCAAATAGTATTTAAACCAATCTTTCCAGTTATTATTTTTAGAGATGTTTGATAAATGAGAGATATATAGTGATCGATCACTTTCAAAATATGAACTCATGTAAAATGTAGGATAAGATAGCAATTCTTGGTAGTAAAGAAACAGTGGGATTAACAATCTTCCTATTCGACCATTACCATCTTCGAATGGATGAATCATTTCAAATTGAGCATGTACAATAGCTGATTGAACTAATAAGTCTAAATCATCATGATGCATGTATTGTTCTAAATTGGACATATACTCCGTAGTTTGTTCTGGCGGAACTGGTGTGTAAGAGATAGTTGCTCTACTTCCAATGTAATTTTGAGTTCTTTTAAAATTTCCTGGATTCTTGCTGCTTCCTCTAACGTTATCCAATAGAATTTTATGCATCTCTTTTATTATTCTATTAGATAATGGTAACCCTCTAGAGTTATTGTCATTAATTGTAGTAATATTTTCGAGAGCATAAAAAAGTGCTTTTCGATAATTAATAATTTCATGTAGTTCATCACGTTCTATATCAACCTTATTACCTGCTTCGTAATTTAGTAGGTCTTCTAGAGTTGCATGAGTACCTTCAAGTTTTGAGGAAAGGACGGCTTCTTGGCTGAGCAATGGTGAAATTAGTAGCATTGGATTGATAATAGATGATAAAAATCCTTCATAGGTTCCAATAGCTATACCTGCTTTAGAAACTAATCTAATTATTTGTGGATCTGTATATATTGAAGTATAGTCAAATGGAAGTTTTTCTGGTAAATAGGGTTTAGGTATGTTTTTAAATGTATTATTCATGTTTATAATTCCTATTAAAATTTTTTCTCAATATTTTTATTATAGAAAGCCAATGTAGTGAGTGACTATAACCTGTACTTGAATTATATTTCTAAGGTATATTGACAAGTATATGAAAATCAAGTAAAAAAGTAAACTGGATTGTCAATTTAAATCTTTGATTTTATGATATTTTTTAAAATAGTAATGTAAATATTTTTAGAGTTTAAGTTTGATTAAAAGTGTGTATCTTCATTAAGTATAGATTGAAAGGATTAATGTTGAACAATTTTAATGAGATGCTAAAAACGGAATATAAATGTTTGTTTTATTTCATTATAACACAGAGATAAGAAAAAATAGATAGTGAGACGAGTTTAAATAGGATTACTCGTTATGAAATGTTAATTACTTTTGATGGCTTAACAAATATTATCAATAATGTAGTCATTCGAATGATTCTCATTGCAATGTACTGAAATTAACAAAAAGAAAAAACGCTTGAATCAGCGTTTTTCTTCTGTATTGATTCGTATTGAATGCTTACTTCACTTCTGTAAACACAACGTGTTTGCGAAGTTTTGGTGAGTATTTCTTCAATTGAAGACGGTCTGGAGTGTTACGTTTGTTTTTAGAAGTAAGGTACAAGCGTTCACCAGATTCTTTGTGTTCAAGTGTAATATTTACGCGCATGGTATCTCCCTTCTATTATTCAGCTGATGCAGCTTTAGCGATTTTACGTCCTTTGTAGTATCCTTTAAGTGATACACGGTGAGAACGTGAGTAATCTCCAGTAGTTTCGTCAAAGTTTACAGATGGAGCTGTTACTTTGTAGTGTGTACGACGTTTGTTTTTCTTCGCTTTTGAAGTGCGACGTGCAGGTACTGCCATTTTGATTTCTCCTTTAGGTATTTATATTCGATTCAATCTACTGATTTTCATCAACCATACTAGGATAACACATTTTTTTTGTAAAGTAAAGTTACTTGACAAAAAAAGATGAAAAAATTCTCCTGTCAGACCTAGCAGACAGGAGAAGGTGTTAAATATCAATTTCAAATGGTTCGTCAATGGTTTCTGATACGTATTTTCCGTCTTTCTTCCGTTGTTTGACACATTCTGTGAGGAGATATTCGATTTGCCCATTGACTGAACGAAAGTCATCTTCTGCCCATGATGTGAGTGCAGCGTATAACTTTGTTGAGAGTCGAAGGGGGATCTGCTTTTTTTTAGCTTCAACCATCTTTAGTAAAGACTTCCCGTGTTGACAATTGGTTGTGCATCATGATTGCCACAAAGAACGACAAGGAGATTTGAAACCATGGCAGCTTTTCGTTCTTCGTCAATCTCTACCAATTCCCCTTCATTGAGCCGTTCCAGTGTCGTTTCAACCATTCCCATTATTTGATATCTAAATGATATCACTTTGTTTTTAAAAGTCAATAGAAAGTTGAAAATAATCACTAAAAACTTTCAGCCCAATAATTTCTTTTAAAAGGTGAGATTATATTGTGCTCAAATACTCTTTTATTCTTATAATTTTTACACTATAATTGTAGTTAGAAAGGAAGAGAAATGTTTGATTATAGAGCACTAGTTATTTTGATGACTTTGATGGATCATTGTGAGCTATCATTATATGAATTATCTGTTAAGGTGAGCTTACCTATAAAGGAAGTCAAAGAAGGAATAGATTATTTAGTGCCTTATCTAGCTAATAAAGGGATAGTGCTGGATAAAAAACAAGGTCGCTATAGTTTATCAAATCGTACGAAGCAGTCTTTGACAGATATTATTAAGTCGGATGAATTGGTTTTACCAAAGTCGACTCGCTTAGCTTTAATCTATCTTTACACTTTTTGCCGATTAGATTTTATATCGAATAATCATTACCAAGACTTTTTGAAAGTAAGTAAGAATACAACCTTATCTGATATTCAATCATTAAGAAAGATTATGTTAGATAATGATTTGGAGCTAGGGTACAGTAGAGCAAAAGGTTATACTTTACACGGTTCAGAGTGGAATAAGCACCGCTTAGCTTTTCAAATGGTTAGTGAGTTGCTGGAATCCTCCATAGGGATTTGGGGTTTGGATTATGTTTTATCCAGTTGGGGGTATTCATTAACTTATGATTTGATAAATCAGGTAGTTAAAGATTATTATGAGAAGCTACAGCTAGTACCTATTGTTAATCAATTAAAAGTTTGCCTTTTCGGTTTAGTATTCATTCTGTGTAGGTATCAAAGGGATGTTGAAAGAGTATGTCTTTCAGAGACATTAGTATCTCCTGTTATTCAAGATATAACCACTATTTTATTGGATACAGTGGTTGATTTGGGAATTATAGATACGGTGTTTTCTGAGGATGATTATCGCTATATCACAGTTTTATTATCAAGTTGCTTTGAAGGTGAAGTAGATGTTGCTCCGGTTTACTTTAATCAATTAACAGAGGCTATTATAAGTAGAATGGAAGATATTTCTTTGTTACATTTTAAACAAAGGGAAGGATTGAGAGAAAATCTTCGCCGCCACCTTATACCGGCTTACTATAGACTAAAGTTCGGCCTACCTAGTTCAAATGAATATGTATTGCATGTTAAAGAACATTATCCTGATTTATTTGAATTAGTCAAAGATTCTTTGATGCCCTTGATGGACGCTATTGACAATCCCATACCTGATAGTGAAACAGCATATTTTGTTATCCATTTCGGAGGTTATTTAAAGAAAGCAGATACTTTGCCTCAAAAATGGTATAAAGCAGCAATCATTTGTCCTAATGGTGTTAGTTCTTCATTGATGTTAAAAGAGAATCTATTAGCATTATTTCCTCAAATTGAGTTTATAGGAACCTCAAAGATTGATGATTTACAGGTGAAAGCTAGTAGTGACTATGATATGGTTTTTTCTACCATAAAGGTGGAGACAGAAAAGCCAAATTATCTAGTTTCGGTTATGATGACTGAAGAGCAAGCAATACAACTAGTAGAACTAGTGTTAAAAGATTTTCCGAATTTAGAGTATGGAGATTTTGAGATTGAACAAATCCTGAATATTGTCAAAAGATATGGAATTATTACACAAGAATTGGAATTAAGATTGGCGTTAAAGAATTATCTTTATCAAAAAAATGATAGAAAGGAAATTGTACCAGTGCTAGAACAACTTATTACCAAAGAAACCTATCAGGTTAGTTCGCAAAAATTAGGATGGAAGGAGGCGATTCGTTTAGCAGCTAAACCGCTTTTGGATCAACATAAGGTAACTGAGAACTATCCTGAGGCAATGATTCGAAAAGTAGAAGAGTTTGGGCCTTTTATTAATTTAGGGAAGGGAGTAGCAATTCCTCACGCTCGGCCAGATGAAGGTGTGAATGAAATAGGAATGTCAATGTTAGTTTTGGAAGAACCGATTTATTTATTGGACAATCCAGAACAAGAGGTAAGATTGTTGATTTGTATTGCAGCCATTGATAATGAGAGTCATTTAAAGGCTTTGTCACATTTAACAACAATTTTAAGAGATAAAAATCATGTTCAAACTTTAATATCATCAAAAAACTATGATGACATTAAAATGATAATTAAACAGGAGGATTAGATAATGTTAAAAATTGGTACAGCTTGTGGTTCAGGATTAGGTTCAAGTTTTATGGTACAGATGAATATTGAATCTGTATTGAGTGATTTGAATGTTTCGGATGTAGAAGTTGAACATTATGATTTAGGTGGAGCAGATCCAAATGCAGCTGATATTTGGATTGTTGGTCGTGATCTAGCTGATTCAGCTAGTCATCTTGGAGATGTTCGTATCTTAAATAGTATTATTGATATGGACGAACTACGAGAATTAATTACTAAAATTTGTGAAGAAAAAGGACTTATATAGGAGGCTAGCGTCATGATGAAGTTCATATTGGATATTGTTAGTACACCAGCTATTTTAGTAGCTTTAATTGCAATCTTAGGATTAGTTCTTCAGAAGAAGAAATTACCTGATATTATTAAAGGTGGAATTAAGACCTTTGTTGGTTTCTTAGTTGTATCTGGTGGTGCAGGAATTGTACAAAATTCTTTGAATCCATTTGGTACCATGTTTGAACATGCTTTTCATTTATCTGGCGTTGTGCCGAATAATGAAGCAATTGTAGCTGTAGCTTTAACAACATATGGCTCAGCTACTGCAATGATTATGTTTGCAGGCATGGTGTTCAATATCTTAATCGCTCGTTTTACTCGATTTAAATATATCTTTTTAACAGGGCACCACACTCTATATATGGCGTGTATGATTGCGGTCATTTTATCAGTTGCTGGCTTTACTAGCTTGCCTCTTATCTTACTAGGAGGATTAGCACTCGGTATTATTATGAGTATTTCCCCAGCATTTGTGCAAAAATATATGGTTCAATTAACTGGAAATGACAAGGTGGCTTTAGGTCATTTCAGTTCTTTGGGATATTGGTTGAGTGGTTTTACTGGTAGCCTTATCGGTGACAAATCAAAATCAACAGAGGACATTAAATTTCCAAAGAGTTTAGCTTTTTTACGTGATAGCACTGTTAGTATTACTTTATCCATGGCAGTTATTTACATTATTGTAGCTATCTTTGCAGGGTCAGAATATATAGAAAAAGAAATCAGTAGTGGTACAAGTGGTCTAGTTTATGCTTTACAATTAGCAGGTCAATTTGCAGCAGGGGTATTTGTTATTTTAGCAGGTGTTCGCCTTATTTTGGGTGAAATTGTTCCAGCCTTTAAAGGTATTTCAGAGCGTCTTGTACCTAATTCAAAACCTGCTTTGGATTGTCCGATTGTTTATACTTATGCACCCAATGCAGTTCTAATTGGATTTATCTCTAGTTTTGTTGGTGGTTTAGTAAGTATGGCAATTATGATTGCTTCAGGAACGGTTGTTATCTTACCAGGCGTTGTGCCTCATTTCTTCTGTGGAGCGACTGCAGGTGTCATTGGGAATGCATCTGGTGGTGTTCGTGGAGCCACTATTGGAGCATTTTTACAAGGTATTTTAATCAGTTTTCTTCCAGTCTTTTTAATGCCAGTTTTGGGAGGACTTGGTTTCCAAGGATCAACTTTCTCAGATGCAGATTTTGGTCTATCAGGAATTATTTTAGGAATGTTAAATCAATTTGGTTCACAAGCAGGCATTGTGATTGGTCTTGTTCTTATTCTAGCAGTTATGTTTGGAGTATCCTTTATTAAAAAGCCATCTGCAAAGGAGGAGTAAGGGATGATTTTAAGTGAAAATAGAGAAGATGAGTTAAGAAAATTTGCGACTAACATCCGATTAAATACTCTTAGAACATTGAATCATCTTGGATTCGGACATTACGGAGGAAGTCTGTCTATCGTAGAAGTTCTAGCAGTGCTTTATGGTGAAATAATGCCAATGACTCCAGAAATATTTGCAGCACGAGATAGAGATTATTTCATATTATCAAAAGGTCACGGAGGACCAGCTCTATACAGTACACTCTATTTGAATAGTTTCTTTGACAAAGAATTCTTATATTCTTTAAATACAAATGGAACTAAATTACCGTCTCATCCTGATAGAAATCTAACGCCAGGCATAGATATGACAACGGGCTCTTTAGGACAAGGAATTAGTGTTGCAACTGGACTTGCATATGGTCAGAGAATAAGAAAGAGTCCCTTTTATACTTATGCTATTGTTGGAGATGGTGAGTTAAATGAGGGACAATGTTGGGAGGCTATACAGTTTGCTTCTCATCAACAGTTATCCAACTTAATTGTATTTGTTGATGATAACAAAAAACAATTAGATGGTTTTACAAAGGATATTTGTAATCCAGGTGATTTCGTAGAAAAATTCTCAGCATTTGGATTTGAATCCATTAGGGTCAATGGTTCAGATATTAGAGAAATTTATGAAGGGATTGTCCGATTAAAACAGTCAAATGATTCATCGTCTAAGTGTATTGTATTAGATACTATTAAAGGTCAAGGGGTTCAAGAGCTGGAAGAAATGAAATCCAATCATCATCTTCGCCCTACTGTAGAGGAGAAACAAATGTTAACTTCAGTTGTAGAAAGATTAAGTCAGGAATTGGAGGAAACAGAATGATGAGAAGTACGAAAGAATTACGGCATGTATATAGAGACTTCCTTTTAGAGGCTAATCAAAGTTATTCTGATATAGTAGTCTTAGAAGCCGATTTGTCAAGTTCGATGGCTACTAATAATCTTGAAAAGGACTTTGGAGACCGTTATGTGAATGTTGGGATTATGGAAGCAGAAATGGTCGGCCTTGCAGCAGGCTTGTCTATTCAGGGGTTTAGACCTTATCTTCATACATTTGGTCCTTTTGCTTCACGAAGAGTATTTGATCAATTATTTATTTCTCTTGGATACGCACAATTGGATGCCACTGTGATTGGATCAGATGCAGGAGTAACTGCAGAAATGAATGGTGGGACACATATGCCATTTGAAGAAATTGGATTGTTACGTTTAATTCCTAAATCGATCATTTTTGAAGCAACTGATGATATCCAATTTCGTGAAATATTGAACCAGACATTAGACTTAAAAGGACTAAAATATATTCGAACAATTAGAAAAGCTCCAGTTCCTGTGTATCAAGGTGGAGAAGATTTTTCTAAAGGCTACATTGAGTTAAGGCATGGTGAAGATCTTGTAATCGTTGCTTCTGGTATAATGGTTGCTCCAAGTATTCGAGTTGCAGATGAACTGTCTAAATTAGGTTATTCAGTAGGTGTGATAGATTTATTTAGAATCAAACCGATACCAGAACAGATAAAAACAATGTTAAGTGGAAAAACTATATTTACTGTAGAAAACCACAATCAGATAGGTGGAATTGGCAGTGCTTTATGTGAATTATTCTCTGATGATGGAATGACAAAAATTCATCGGATGGGTGTTCAAGAAAGATTCGGTCAAGTAGGGAAAATGGATTATCTTCTTAATGAATATGGTTTGAGTGAATCGAATATAAAAGAGAAGGTTCTAGAAATTTATAATGCAAGATAGATGTTAAATACACTGTTCTGAAAGAATTTTTGTAACAATTACAGTACGTTATTTAAAGAAAGCGGATTAAAAAGCATATTCTGGTCATCAGAAAGTGCACTAATCCGCTTTGTTGTTTTTAGTTTTAAATATTTCATATGTATATAGAATTTTCTGAAAATTCAAGGATTTTCTTCTGTTCATTGCTTTTAAAATGTGCTATAATAGTAAAAACTGAAATGGGAGGGAACAAATGACTGAATTAGATAAACGTCACCGCAGTAGCATTTATGACAGTATGGTAAAATCACCAAACCGTGCCATGCTTCGTGCGACTGGTATGACAGACAAGGACTTTGAGACACCGATTGTGGGCGTGATTTCGACTTGGGCGGAAAATACACCATGTAACATCCACTTGCATGATTTTGGGAAATTAGCCAAAGAAGGTGTCAAATCGGCAGGTGCTTGGCCTGTGCAGTTTGGGACTATCACTGTAGCGGACGGGATTGCTATGGGAACGCCTGGGATGCGTTTTTCTTTGACATCTCGTGATATCATTGCGGACTCAATCGAGGCGGCTATGGGTGGTCACAATGTGGATGCCTTCGTCGCTATCGGTGGCTGTGACAAGAACATGCCTGGTTCTATGATTGCTATTGCCAATATGGATATTCCAGCTATTTTCGCCTATGGTGGTACTATTGCACCTGGAAATCTTGATGGTAAAGATATCGACTTGGTTTCTGTCTTTGAAGGTATCGGAAAATGGAATCACGGTGATATGACAGCTGAGGACGTGAAACGTCTTGAATGTAATGCCTGCCCTGGCCCTGGTGGTTGTGGTGGTATGTATACAGCTAATACCATGGCGACAGCTATCGAAGTCTTGGGTATGAGTTTGCCAGGTTCTTCATCTCACCCAGCTGAATCTGCTGACAAGAAAGAAGACATCGAAGCAGCAGGACGTGCTGTTGTTAAGATGTTGGAACTTGGTCTCAAACCATCAGATATCTTGACTCGTGAAGCCTTTGAAGATGCCATCACTGTAACGATGGCTCTCGGTGGTTCTACAAATGCCACTCTTCACTTGCTTGCCATTGCCCATGCCGCAAATGTTGACTTGTCACTTGAGGACTTCAATACGATTCAAGAACGTGTGCCTCACTTGGCTGACTTGAAACCATCTGGTCAGTATGTCTTCCAAGATCTCTACGAAGTCGGTGGTGTGCCTGCGGTTATGAAGTACTTGTTGGCGAATGGTTTCCTTCACGGGGACCGTATCACATGTACTGGTAAGACAGTCGCTGAGAACTTAGCTGACTTTGCAGACCTCACACCAGGTCAAAAAGTTATCATGCCACTTGAAAATCCAAAACGTGCAGACGGTCCGCTTATCATCTTGAACGGGAACCTTGCTCCTGACGGTGCGGTTGCCAAGGTATCAGGTGTTAAGGTCCGTCGTCACGTTGGTCCAGCTAAGGTCTTTGACTCAGAAGAAGATGCTATTCAGGCCGTTCTGACAGATGAAATCGTTGATGGCGATGTAGTCGTTGTTCGTTTCGTTGGACCTAAGGGTGGTCCTGGTATGCCTGAGATGCTCTCACTTTCATCAATGATTGTTGGTAAAGGTCAAGGAGACAAGGTTGCCCTCTTGACGGATGGACGTTTCTCTGGTGGTACTTATGGTCTGGTTGTTGGACATATCGCTCCTGAAGCTCAGGATGGTGGACCGATTGCCTACCTCCGTACAGGCGATATCGTTACGGTTGACCAAGATACCAAAGAAATTTCCATGGCAGTATCCGAAGAAGAACTTGAAAAACGCAAGGCAGAAACAACCTTGCCACCACTTTACAGTCGTGGTGTCCTCGGTAAATACGCTCACATCGTATCATCTGCTTCACGCGGAGCTGTGACAGACTTCTGGAATATGGACAAGTCAGGTAAAAAATAAACTTAAAAAGCAAGCCAATCTCGGCTTGCTTCTTTTCATCTTCAAAAGTGATTTGCCTGCTTATACTCAATAAAAATCAAAGAGCAAACTAGAAAGCTAGGCGCAGGTTGCTCAAAACACTGTTTTGAGGTTGCAGATAGAAGTGACGAAGTCAGTAACCATATCTACGACAAGCCGACGCTGACGTGGTTTGAAGAGATTTTTGAAGAGTATTAACGAGGTGGTAGTCCAAGGGCAATACGGCCGTAGCGACTGATTCGTGTAATCTTCCAAGCAGGCGACCAGGTAACTTCAACCTTGACATCTTCGATACCCTCGATTTGTTTCAGACCTGCCACGATTTCGATAGGCAAGCTTTCGGCACAATCGCAGGCTGTGTCAGTGAAGGTCATGACAATCTTACAGAGACCTGTTTCATCCAGATTGATTTCATAAATCAGCCCTAGATTGTAAACATCCAATTCCACATCTGTATCAAAAACCTTCTCTAGTTTTTCGATAATTTGGTCTTGCAAGGCCAAAGCGCGGTCATTGATTTTGATATCCTCTCTCATTACAGTCCCTCCACGTGATAAATATCCTCTATTTTCTCATAATTCTGACAATTTGGCAAGTTTTTGATGAATTTTCTGAAAAATATGATAAAATGAAGAAAATACGGAATCAAGGGGATGCCTATGGAGCAGATTGGAAAAGTCTTTAGACAATTACGAGAGTCAAGAAATATCTCGCTGAGACAAGCAACTGGGGGACAATTTTCGCCGTCTATGTTATCTCGCTTTGAAACTGGTCAGAGTGAGCTTTCGGTGGAAAAGTTTTTATTTGCCCTAGAAAATATATCTGCCAGTGTAGAGGAAATCCTCTTTCTGGCGAGAGGTTTTCAGTATGATACAGATTCTGAGTTGAGAAAAGAAATCATAGATGTCTTGGATCCAAAGAATATAGCTCCTCTTGAGGACTTGTATCGCAAGGAGTATCAAAAGCATGCGCATTCTCAAAACAAACAGAAACATATTCTGAATGCCATTATTATCAAGTCTTATATGAAGAGTCTGGATGAAAGGGTAGAGTTAACAGCAGAGGAAGGGAAAGTCCTTCATGATTACCTGTTTTCTACCGAGATTTGGGGAATCTATGAACTCAATTTATTTTCAGTCAGTTCACCATTTCTATCTGTTTCTCTTTTCACTAGGTATGTTAGAGAGATGGTACGTAAATCTGATTTCCTAATGGAAATGTCTGGCAATCGAAACCTTTTTCACACTATACTATTGAATGGTTTTTTAGTCAGCATTGAGTGTGAAGAATTTACCAATGCCTCTTATTTTAAACGTGTTATCGAAGAGCATTTCTACAATGAAAATGAAACCTATTTCCGAATTGTCTATTTGTGGGCTGAAGGTCTCTTTGATAGCAAGCAAGGTAGAGTCAAGGAAGGTCAGAAAAAGATGGAAGATGCTGTCCGTATTTTTGAGATGCTTGGTTGTAATAAATCTGCCGAATACTATAGAAAAACGACCGATTGTTGAATATCTGCAAACTAAGAAAATTATTTGAAATTTGAAGCGATAGAACTGTAGGGCTCTCTCAGGTCAGTAAAGCAGTTTTATCGTTTCTTTTTGCTCATTTTATTTGTTGCATATATTCAAGAGTTCTCCCTCTCAAATTTCTAAGTGCTATACTATAGTCATACTTCATATAGAAGTTCGAACAAGAAGGGAGATTATCTATGAAACTATTGTTTAGAAATCCAGCTTATCGACTCTTGACTTTGTCACGCTTCTTCAATGCTTTTGGTGCTTCGATTTTCAACCTGGTCTTTATCGTCTATGCATCGACCCTGCCACAGGCCTCCTTTGCTGTTGCTATGGCGAATATTGTCATGATTATTCCGACTCTCTTTACAGTTTTTGTAGGGATTCGGGCAGATTACACAAGGGACAAGGTCAAATGGATGGTCTATAGCGGTTTGTTTCAGGCGGTTTTATTTTTTCTGGCAGCCCTAGTTGTCCAGCAAGCTAGTCTCTTTGCCTTTTCTAGCCTGTGTTTAATCAATGTCATTAGTGATGTCATCAGTGATTTTGCAGGTGGCTTGCGCATGCCTCTTATTAAGGAAAAAGTAGCTGAAAATGATTTGATGGAGGCTTACTCTTTTTCCCAATTCATCACCTATATTTCAGCTATTGGTGGTCAAGCTTTCGGAGTCTGGCTCTTAGGGCTATCGGTCAACAATTTTTCCCTCGTTGCGGGAATCAATGCCTGTTTTTTCCTAGTATCAGCCTCTGTTCTCTTTTTAGGAAAAAGCAAATTGAGCCTGTCAATGTCATCTGCTGATGGTGAAAACCTAAAAAATGAGAAGCTTTCTATCAAAGACCAGTTCCTAACAATTTACCGAAATTTACGTCTCGTTTTTCTTAAAAGTGGACAGAAAAACTTTGGTTTTATGCTCTTTGCTGTCTTGCTTATCAATGCCTTGGGTGGCGCTTTAGGAAGCATCTATAACATCTTCTTTTTGAGCCATTCTCTTTTGGACTTTTCTTACACAGAGGCATTATTTATCAGTCAATTCTGTGCTTTGTTAGCAATCATCATCAGTAGCCTTACGGGCAATGATTATTTTGGGAAGCAGTCCTTGCCTAGATTGATGATGTGGGTGACCGTAGGACTCAGTCTAGTTGGTCTAGCTAATTTATTCAATCAAGTCGTACTTGGTTTACTATTTCTATGTTCAACTCTGTATGTGTCTGGTAAAGTTCAACCAAAGATTAGTGCCATGCTCCTGAAAAATCTAGCTCCAGAGGTTCTAGCTCGTACCAGTAATTTTTTAGGTTTATTGTTTACCTTATCCATACCTGTGGGAACAGCTTGTTTTTCACTTATAGCTGTATGGAATATACAGTTGACTTGGATGCTATTTGTTGGTCTTTCCTTGCTGGCTATTCTTTTGACAGTTATTAATCTCAAAAATGATATCTAAATCCTAATTTTTTCTCACTGTTTTAATCCCTTTATTTATGGTAAAATAAGACTATTAAGTTTAAAGAGGATTCCCTATGAAATTACAAAAACCAAAAGGAACGCAGGATATTTTACCTGCTGAGTCTGCCAAATGGCAGTACGTTGAGGGCTTTGCCCGTGAAATTTTCAAGCGCTATAACTATGCGGAAGTGCGCACGCCCATTTTTGAGCATTACGAGGTTATCAGTCGCTCTGTCGGAGATACAACGGATATCGTAACCAAGGAAATGTACGACTTTTATGACAAGGGTGACCGCCATATTACCCTCCGTCCAGAAGGAACTGCGCCCGTTGTCCGTTCCTATGTGGAAAATAAACTCTTCGCCCCAGAAGTGCAAAAGCCAAGCAAGTTCTACTACATGGGCCCTATGTTCCGCTATGAGCGTCCACAGGCAGGGCGTTTGCGCCAGTTCCACCAGATTGGTGTTGAGTGTTTTGGCTCTAGCAATCCAGCTACCGATGTGGAAACCATCGCTATGGCAGCCCATTTCTTGAAAGAAATCGGTATCCAAGGTGTCAAATTACATCTTAACACTCTTGGAAATCCTGAGAGCCGTGCAGCCTACCGTCAAGCCTTGATTGACTATTTGACACCGCTCAAGGAGATCTTGTCTAAGGATAGCCAGCGTCGTTTGGAGGAAAATCCTCTTCGTGTCTTGGACTCTAAGGAAAAAGAAGACAAGGTAGCAGTAGAGAATGCGCCTTCTATCTTGGATTTCCTTGATGAAGAAAGTCAAGCTCATTTTGATGCTGTACGTCAGATGTTGGAAAATCTTGGAGTAGACTACATCATTGATACCAATATGGTGCGTGGTCTGGACTACTACAACCACACCATTTTCGAGTTCATCACAGAGATTGAGGGCAATGACCTGACAGTCTGTGCGGGTGGTCGTTACGATGGTTTGGTTTCTTACTTTGGAGGCCCGGAAACTGCTGGATTTGGATTTGGACTTGGTGTAGAGCGCCTGCTTCTCATCCTTGAAAAGCAAGGTGTGACTCTCCCTATCGAAAACGCCCTAGATGTCTATATCGCAGTTTTGGGTGAAGGAGCAAATGTCAAGGCCTTGGAATTGGTACAGGCTCTTCGCCAACAAGGTTTCAAAGCAGAGCGTGATTACCTCAACCGTAAGCTCAAAGCTCAATTCAAGTCAGCCGATGTCTTTGTGGCTAAAACCCTCATCACCCTAGGAGAGAGTGAAGTCGAAAGCGGACAAGTGACGGTCAAGAATAACCAAACCCGAGAAGAAGTGCAAGTGTCACTTGAGACAATCAGCCAAAACTTCTCAGAAATCTTTGAAAAACTAGGATTTTAATAACAGAAAAACTGGTCAGAAACCTACTCCTGACCTTTTTCTTTTGCAAAATGACAAAAATCATAAACTTTTTGACAAATATGCTTGTCAAAAAGAAAAAGATGTGTTACAATATAATCAAGTTAAGAGAAAAGGAGCAGGGAACGATTATGTGGGCATTAGGATTTGTACCTCTTGTGATTATGTTTTATCTCTATCATACCCAAAGGGTCAAGAAATTAGAGAATAAAATCAAAAGAATTGAGCAAAAACAGAAAGGAAATAAAGAAATGTCAAGATTATTAAAAGAATTGATTGGGAAAACACCGACAATCGTTGGACAAGTTTTTGGAACAGATAACTGGGAAGTTGTGGATGTTGATGAGGAATGGGTCAAGCTACGTCGTGTTAATAAAAAAGGAAAAGAAAAATTCAAACTACAACGCATTGAGGATATCCAAACTGTTGAATTTGACGGAAAGTAGGTGTGTGACATGCAACTAAAAAATCGTCTAAAAGAGCTTCGAGCTCGCGATGGTCTCAATCAAACCGACCTAGCCAAGCTGGCAGGGGTTTCCAGACAGACCATTAGCCTACTAGAACGGGATGAGTACACCCCGTCCATTATCATTGCCCTGAAAATATCTCAAATTTTCAACGAAACAGTCGAATCGGTATTTCGCTTGGAGGAGGACGAGTGATGAACAAGTATAAAGTGATTTATTATGTAGTTGCCATAGCTCTATTAGTCAGCCTATGTCTACTAATTGGAACAAATCTAGGATGGTTTGATCTCTATTACAGCGACCAATTTATCTGGGCCTACTTTGCTCTTATCCCAGTCGTTGACTGGATTGAAAAGAAATCCAAAAATCTAGCAAGTAAATAAGGAGAATGAATATGGAAAAGAAAAAGAAACGTGGATTGTTATTATTTTTGATGTCTATTGTCTTGGGAGCTTTCTTTGGCATTTTTGTAGGGATGTTTAAGGCTGTTGCCGAATCCCACGGAATTATGTTAGATGTAAAAATCTTGATACCATGGATATCAGCTATTTGTTTAGTGTTAGGTTTCATTAGCATTCTTTTGACATTCAATTTCTTAAAGAAAAGCAGAAAATTTCATTCCTTGTATCAAGAGGAAATGGACGATGATCTGAATGAAACCTATTATGTGCAAATGTATCGGAATCTCGAGTTTGGAACCACTGCTTTTAATATTGCAAGTGTAGCGATTTTATTGGCTCTTTTCATCTCAGGTAGTGAAGTGATTGTACCAAATAGAAGCAATCTAACCTTATCTCTTTCTTTTTTGGGATTAGTGCTGATTCTCAGTGTTCAAAAATATCTTTTTAAGACCATTGCGATTGTTCGTCAGTTTGATTTGGCATTTTTCTCAACACCAAAGGATGTCTTAGAGTATGTAAATTCTTATGATGAAGGGGAGCGTCAGGCTAATTTGGAACAGAGTTTTCGGATTTTATTCCAATTAAATCAGTATGTCTTACCAGTCTTATATGTTTTTCTTTTTATCATTTCTTTCTTGACAGGAGAGATTCAGCTGCTAGCCTTCTTGCTTGTAGGAGCTATCCATATTTATATCAATGTGATGCAGTTACCTATGGTAAAACGCTATTTCAAATAAAGGAGTTTCTATGATTCGTGTTGAAAATGTAAGTAAAAGTTTTGGGAGCAAAAAAGCTCTTCATCAGATTTCTTTTGAGATTAAGGAGGGTGAAATCTTTGGTTTTCTGGGACCTTCTGGCTCAGGTAAAACAACCATGATCAATGTCTTAACAGGACAGTTGGCTGCAGATCAAGGTAAAACAGTTTTGCTAGGCAAGAATTCTCAAGATTTAACCTCAAATGATTTGGAACAAATTGGTATTGTGAGTGATGGCAGTAGTTTTTATGAAAAGATGAGTCTTTATAAAAATCTTCTCATCTATGCTAAGTTATATGGCCTCAAGGCAGATAGAGTAGTTCAGGTGCTTCAACAGGTTGGATTGGCAGATGCTAAAGATATTATCGCAGAAAAACTATCTACAGGAATGAAACAACGAATGTTCTTGGCTCGTGCCCTTCTTAATGCACCTAAGATTCTCTTCCTTGATGAGCCAACCAGTGGCTTAGACCCTACAACATCTAAGATGATTCATACCCTACTTCAAGAATTAAAGCATGCGGGGACAACTATCTTTCTGACCACGCATGATATGAATGAAGCAACTCTGCTTTGTGATCGCTTATCTCTTTTAAATAAGGGTAATTTAATAGAGTATGGAAGTCCGCAAGATATTATCCAGAAGTACCATGTGGATAAGAAAGTACGTGTAGCTTATAAAGATGGACGAGAACAGATAGTTCCATTTGAAGAATTGCCACATTTAGACACGACAGATTTGATGGTGGTTCACTCTTGTGAGCCGACTTTAGAAGAGATCTTTATCAGATTAACAGGAGAAAAGTTAGATGTTTAGAAAATTAAATGCCCTACTATGGTTAAGATTACAAGTTCTTATCAGCAATTCAACTTTGTTAGCGACTTTATTGATGCCTTTTGGTATTGCTGTTTTATATAATGAATTTTTAAATAAGAATGGACAATTGAGCCTATTTTTACTATCTGCTAGCTTGACGATGGTCTTGAGCATGGGAAGTGGTTATATGGTATCGATTATGATGGCAGAAGATAAGGAAAAACGAAATCTTAAATCACTCATTCTAAGTGGTGTGACAGCAACAGAATATACTTTTAGTATGCTTGTTCTCCCTATTCTGATAATGTTACTTGCTATGATTGTACTTCCCATCTATCTTAAAGTAGATCTATCAGGTTACTTATTTGCCTATGTTATCTATTTGCTCCTAGCAACTATTAGTATTATTTTTCTCAACCTTCTAATCGGTGCGGTGTCAGATACTCAATCTAAAGCGCAAGTTTATAGTATCTTCCCTATGTTAATTGTCTCTTTTTTACCTATAATTGCTCTTCAAAATGATACGGTTCAAAAAGTGTTGGATTACTCGTTCATCGGTCCTATTGTAAATCTTTTAAATAAAAAAGGTGGGGAAATATCTTTTTCTAACATCGGTATGTTACTTGCCTGGGTACTTGTGTTAGGAATAGCGAACCTCTTTGTATTGAAAAATAGTTATAAAGCAAGATAGGAGAACTTTATGAAACTACTTAAAAAACTTGGCTGGTTTCTTCTAGCCATTCTATCCTTTTTATTCATCTATGGCTTCATTCAGGGGCTCGCGACTACGTCGCTTGCCTTAGGCGCTTCACCCTATGCTGTGACCTTGCTCTATGTGGCCTTGGCTGGAGTTTATGTGTACGGCATTTACAAATGGTATCATAAGGCTTCTGTTCATATTGAGAAGAGCGGCTTTAACCGATTTATTTGGCTTCCTGCCTTGGTTTGGTTCTTATCTCTGGTCGTTCAATTCTTCTTGCCAGATGATCCTTCAGTAAATCAGCAAATAGCGACAGACTTGACCTTGTCTCAACCACTCTTCTCCTTCTTTGCGGTCGTTATTTTTGCTCCTCTGACGGAAGAGCTTATCTTTAGAGGGATGTTAGCACGCTACCTCTTTCCTAAGCAGGACAATAGTAAACAAACTCTGCTTTTCCTTCTGGTATCCAGTGTTTTGTTTGCCTTAGGTCATTTCCCAGGTGATGTGCAACAATTTTTTGTCTATTTTAGCCTTGGTTTTAGTTTGGGCTTGGCTTATATTAGCAGAAAAGGTCTGGTCTACAGTATTTCTCTCCACGCTTTGAATAATTTAGTCAGCTTTTTGATGATTCTCATGCTATAATAGAGTCAGGAGGTCACATGAAACGAGTAATTTTATTAGCAGTGATTCAAGCAGTTGTTCTATTTTTCATCATTGGGGCGCTAGCTTATGCCTTCAAAGGCGATTTCTTCCATAACTATCTAGCAGTCGTCTTTGCTCCTATTGCAGGTGTCTTGCGTTTTGGGACGGCTTACATAACGGAAATTGTCTTGCCTCGAAAGGCAGCCGAAATTGCTGAAAAGCGTAAAGCAGGCAAAAATTCAAAATAAAAGAGTCCGATGAACTTCATCGGATTTTTGTATGGGCGCTAATTTTTAGGGACTTTACCTGATTTTTTAAGACTGGCAAACTTTTCTGCTGATTTTCATGAAGAGCCTGCGCTTTTATGGTAAAATAGTAACAGAATAAAAGAGGAGAGAAAACATGAAACGTAGTATGTATGCTGGTCGTGTTCGTGAGGAACACATCGGACAAGAAATAACCTTGAAAGGATGGGTTGGCCGTCGTCGTGACCTCGGTGGTTTGATCTTTATCGACCTTCGTGACCGTGAAGGAATCATGCAGTTGGTTATCAACCCTGAAAAAGTATCTGCAGAGGTTATGGCAACAGCTGAAAGCCTTCGTAGCGAATTTGTTATCGAGGTGACTGGACAGGTCGCTGCGCGTGAGCAAGCCAATGATAAGTTGCCAACTGGTGCAGTTGAGTTAAACGTGACAGCTCTGACAGTGCTTAATACAGCTAAGACAACCCCATTTGAGATTAAGGATGGCATTGAGGCTAATGACGATACACGTTTACGTTACCGTTACCTTGACCTTCGTCGTCCAGAGATGTTGGAAAATCTCAAACTTCGTGCTAAGGTGACCCACTCTATCCGCAACTACTTGGATGAGTTGGAGTTTATCGACGTGGAGACACCATTCCTTTCTAAGTCAACTCCTGAAGGGGCGCGTGACTACTTGGTGCCATCTCGTGTTAATAAAGGGCATTTTTACGCGCTTCCTCAAAGTCCGCAAATCACTAAGCAATTGTTGATGAATGCTGGTTTTGACCGTTATTACCAAATCGTCAAATGTTTCCGTGATGAGGACTTGCGTGGAGACCGCCAGCCTGAGTTCACTCAGGTCGACTTGGAAACATCTTTCCTTACTGAGCAAGAAATTCAAGATATCACAGAAGGCTTGATTGCGCGTGTGATGAAAGAGACTAAAGGCATCGAAGTGACGCTTCCATTCCCTCGTATGAAATACGATGATGCTATGGCTCTTTACGGTTCTGACAAGCCAGATACTCGTTTTGACATGTTGCTTCAGGACTTGACAGAAGTGGTCCGAGGTGTAGACTTTAAAGTCTTTTCAGAAGCACCTGCTGTAAAAGCGATTGTGGTCACAGGAGCTGCGGACAACTATTCACGTAAAGACATCGACAAGATGACGGAAGTAACCAAACAGTATGGTGCCAAAGGTCTTGCTTGGGTCAAGGTGGTTGATGGAGAATTAAACGGACCAGTTGCCAAGTTCTTGACTAGCATCCAAGCAGAATTGACAAGAGCGCTTGCTCTTGAAGATAAGGACTTGGTTCTCTTTGTGGCAGATACTCTTGAGGTAGCTAATGCAACGCTTGGTGCCCTTCGTGGACGCATTGCCAAAGAGCTTGGTTTGATTGATAATGATAAGTTCAATTTCCTTTGGGTGGTTGACTGGCCGATGTTTGAATGGTCTGAAGAAGAAGGCCGCTACATGAGCGCCCACCATCCATTTACCCTTCCACAGGAAGAAACAGCTCACGAATTAGAAGGTGAGTTGGCTAAAGTTCGTGCCATTGCTTACGATATCGTTTTGAACGGTTATGAGCTTGGTGGTGGTAGCCTCCGTATCAACCAAAAAGACCTTCAAGAACGCATGTTCAAGGCTCTTGGTTTCTCAGCCGAAGAAGCAAATGACCAGTTTGGCTTCCTTCTTGAAGCCATGGACTATGGTTTCCCACCACACGGTGGCTTGGCTATCGGGCTTGACCGCTTTGTCATGCTCTTAGCAGGAGAAGAAAATATTCGTGAAGTCATTGCCTTTCCTAAGAACAACAAGGCAAGTGACCCAATGACACAAGCTCCATCAACAGTAGCACTCAAACAACTAGAGGAACTCAGCTTACAAGTAGAAGAAGATGAAACAAGCAAAACGAATTAAGCGGTGGCGCTATTATCTGCGCCGCTTTGCTTATCAGATAAAAATTTTACGTGTCTTACAAAGCATCTCTCGCGAAAAATATGATGAGAAGATTTCGGCCTCTCTGGTCTATGGTTTTTTATCAGCAGTAGCAGTTAATTTTTTTTTCCAACCAGGGCATGTGTATTCGAGTGGTGCAACAGGTATGGCACAGATTATCTCTGCCTTGAGTAATCACTGGTTTGGTTTTCATATTCCGATTTCGCTAACCTTCTACGCCATTAACTTCCCTTTGATGGTCTTAGCTTGGTATCAGATTGGCCATAAGTTTACTGTCTTTACCTTTATCACGGTGTCTATGAGCTCCTTCTTTATCCAGTTTGTCCCTGTGGCAACCTTGACGGAGGATCCCATTATCAATGCCCTTTTTGGGGGTGTTGTTATGGGTTTGGGGATTGGTTTTGCTCTTCGAAACAATATCTCCAGTGGTGGGACGGATATCGTCAGCCTGACTATTCGCAAGAAAACAGGTAAGAATGTCGGTAGTATTTCTCTCTTGGTAAATGGGACCATCATGCTGATAGCGGGTTTGACCTTTGGTTGGAAATACGCTCTCTACTCTATGATTACCATCTTTGTCTCTAGCCGTGTAACAGACGCTGTTTTTACCAAGCAAAAACGCATGCAGGCTATGATTGTGACCAATCATCCAGATAAAGTAATTGAGAAAATCCATAAAAAATTGCACCGCGGAGCAACCATGATCCACGATGCAGAAGGAACCTATAATCACGAGAGAAAGGCAGTTCTAATCACTGTCATTACACGTGCAGAGTTTAATGAATTTAAACAGATTATGACACAAGTGGATCCAAGCGCCTTTGTCTCTGTCTCGGAAAATGTTCATATTCTAGGAAGATTTGTTGAGATAGATAATTAGTGACCAAAAAAACCAGCGTGAGCTGGTTTTTATTTTTCTATAATTTTATGGGCAATCAACTGGCGGTAACAAATTTGTTTATTGCTTTTAGCATCGTTGATAATCTGAAGAATCGTTTCAAATGATGTTTGACCAAGTTCTAGGCTATTGATATCGACATAGGCTGCCAAGTTGAGCTTGGGATTAACCGAGTCAAAGCTGAGAACAGGGACATCCAGCTGGTGTTTGGCAATATAGTTACAAACACCTTCAGCTAGGAGGCTATCGGTTGTGATGATAGCATCAATTTGTGGATCGTGCTTGAATAATCGCTTGCTAAATTTATAGCCCTTTTCTTCCAGAAACTCGTCGGCAAAGTAGATGCGATTGTTGTCAGTGGTCAGTTTGTAATGCTTAAGCGCCTGTTCATAGCCTGTTAAACGGTCTTTGGTCACGAAGAGCTTTTTACTTCCTCCGATAAAGGCAATGCGTTTGCAGCCTTTTTTGATGAAATATTCAGTCGCATCAAAACCAGCTTGAACATTGTCGTTGTCGACAAGTGGGATGAAAGGAGATAGAGATTTACCTAAGATAAGGAAGGGGAACTGTTCTTCTGCGACGAGTTTTACGAGAGGGTCTTCTTCTTGGGCATAGAGAAAAATTAGCCCATCTACACGCTTGCCGTAGACCATTTGTGAAATAGCGTTGAGACGCTCCTTCTCATCTTTCCCTGTTGCTATCTGAATGGCATAGTGGTTTTCAGATGCGACTTGAGAGATGCCACGTAGAACCGATGGAAAGAAAGGATTCTGGTAGAAGGCGTCTGAGTCATCAGGAAGAACTAATCCGATAACCTGAGTGTAGCTGCTTACCAAGCTACGAGCGTTGAGGTTTGGGTGGTAGTTGAGTTCCTTCATAGCTTTGCGAACACGTTTTTTTGTTTCGTCGCTAATGGTTGATTTATTTTGAATAACACGGGTTACGGTTGAAGGCGAAACACCAGCAGCCTTGGCCACGTCTTTAATCGTAACGGGCATAAAAATCTCCTATTTATGGTAATTTGGATCACGGAAATGTGTTTTATAAAAGATAGTGACCAGATACAGAACAAAAAGAATATTTTGTACAGTAATCAGGGTTGTCATATTTTGGCCAAATAATCCCAAAATAAGTGTAATCAGAGTCGGCAATCCTAAACAGTTCAAGATAAAGTGATAGCACTCTTTAAAGGTTCTAAATGAAAAGAGGCGTGATTTCTTAGTGATATAAAGGAGAAGACTAGCTCCTAGAGAGACGATAAAGAAATTCAAACCAAAGAGGAAGCTCGCACCGAGAACTAGGAAGAGGCTGATATAGACACGATTTTGTTGGTACCAGTCTTTAGAAATTGCTTGGGTCAAGCTGTCTTTGCTTTTGAAACTCTCAGTCTGAATGGCTCGGTAAGAGATGCGGGTCAGTTCCTTGCTTTCCTTGCTGATGACTAGCTCATTTGTATCGAAATGCAGTTGCAAGTCCTTCGGGAACTCCTTACTTGGGCTTGGACCAATCACAACAGAAGGCGCTTGACTAGCTGTTCCTGTATAAATTAATGTGCCATCGACAATTCTAGCATGTTCAGAGAGATCCTGGACAACCTTATCTGTCAATGGTTCATAGACATTATCGATAAAGGTTTCTAGCGGATAAGTCTCCTGTGAGCTGTTTTGAATGGCAATGGGTACCATCGACAAGCTGATAAGGAAGATACTGGTAAAGAGTAGTTGAAACCAGTTGAGCCCGAAACGTTTGGACAGGGGCTTACGAAATCCCCAAATACTTGAAAAATAGGAAAATGGATATGGAAGCATAGGTATCTTTCTAAAAGGTGTTTTCTATATGAGTATTATTATATAGAGAAATTCGCTTTATTTCAAGTCTAGGAGAAAAATTGCTTGTTGTAAGGACATTACTTACAGTAACAATCGTTAATACTTAATGAAAATCACAGAGCAAACTAGGAAGCTAACCACAGGTTGCTCAAAACACTGTTTTGAGGTTGCAGATGGAAGCTGACGTGGTTTGAAGAGGTTTTCGAAGAGTATAAAATGAAAAAGGGTGGCGGGGATAAATTATCCCTTGTCGCCACCACTTGTAAGTCCTGAAACAAAGTTCTTTTGTAGGAAGAAGAAGAGAATACAGATTGGAAGGGCGATGAGGATAGCACCTGCTGAGAAGTAGGCAATCTTCATGTTTTTCGCATTGTTAACGAAGGTTTGGAGACCTACGGCAACAGTAAAGTATTCTTTCTCACGAAGCAAGAAACTAGAGAGGATGTAGTCCCCGAAAGGTCCCATGAAGGCCCAGAGAGCTTGTACGGCAACCATTGGGCGAACAAGTGGAAGAACAATTTGCCAGAAGCGGCGGAAGTGTCCTGCACCGTCTAGTTTTGCAGATTCGTCTAAAGACATTGGCACTGTATCGAAGTAGCCTTTCATGAGCCAAGTATTCATCGGGATACCACCACCAACGTAGAGGAAGATGAGGAACCAGCTGTGGTTAAGGGCGTTCAACATAAGCGCCATAACGAAGAAGGCTGTCAAAGCGGCCATAGTTGGCACCATTTGGATGATCAAGAAGAAGACCAAACTTTGTTTACGAGCCAAGAAGTTGTAACGGCTGTAGGCATAACCAGCAAGTACGATGATACTTGTTTGAACAGCCATGGTAATCAAGGCAATGATCAAGGTGTTGAGGTACCAAGTACCGTACAAGGTTTCAGTGAAGAGGCCTTGGAAGTTAGCAAAACTAAAGTCGACGTTGCTGTCTAGTTTAAAGGCTACTACGTTACCAGTCTTGAAGGCTGACATAATGGTAATAAAAAGTGGATAGGTAATGACAATTGATAGACCAATCAGGTAAAGGTATGTAAGGCTTTGAGTCAGTCTACGTTTGAGTTTAATTGAGTTATTCATCTTAGACGTCCTCCATATCAAATGCGTGTAGTTTCTTGAATGCGATCATAGAGATTGAGATGACAATGATAGAGATAATCAAGGTGACAGCTGCCGCCATTGAGTATTGAGGAGATGTACCTGTTGTCAAACGGTAAATCCATGAAATCAAGATATCGGTTGAACCAGCTCCACCACCGACACTACCAGGTCCTCCAGCGTTGAAGAGGTACATGATAGAGAAGTTGTTAAAGTTGAAGGTGTATTGGCTAATCAAAGTAGGTGCCGCAACAGCCAAGATCATTGGGAAAGTGATGTTGCGGAATTTTTGCCAAGCATTGGCACCGTCAATATAAGCTGCTTCGTAAAGGTCGTTAGGAATAGATTGCAAGATACCCAAGGTCAGAACGTAGATGTATGGGAATCCAAGCCAACCTTGCATCATAATCAAGGCAATCTTAGTCCAAGTTGGGTCTGTTTTCCAGGGAATAAGAGCGCCATCAAGGAAAGGAAGGAATTTAGCCAAGATTGGCAATACTTGGGTGTTGATAGCTCCGACACTATCGTTAAACATGTTTGAGAATGTCAAGATAGTGATGAAGGCTGGGACAGCCCAAGGAAGAAGGAAAATAACACCAAAGATACGTTTTCCTTTGATAAATGGTTGGTTAGCAATGATAGCTGTGAAGATACCAATCACAATCTGTAAAGTTGAGGCTGCCAAAGCCCAGATGATGGTCCAAGAAAGAACAGAACCAAAGGCAGAACGGAAGGTACTCAAACTCCAGATATTACTAAAGTTTGTCAAACCAACCCAGTCCAACAATTTGTTTGGTGGTAAGTGTTGGAAGTCATAGTTGGTAAAGGCGATCATCAAGGTTACGATAACTGGGAAGATAATCGCGAAGGTCATGGCAACATAAGATGGAATAATCAAGAGATAAGGGAAACCATTTTCATAAATCCCTTTGATCATGTCTTTGAGGGTACGTGGAACTGGAATTCCATTGTTAATGCGTTTTGCAATCGTATATGCATCTTTGATATTTGAGAAATAAAAGAGTACATAAACGACTACAAAGATTAAATGGAAGGCACCACGAATCAGCATAAAGAGGGAATTATCACGACCGGGCTTGTCACCAAGAGTGATGAGATTGCTCAATTCAGGTGCTGCAAGTGCTAGGAAATAAAGGACAAATACGATGGTTACACCAAGGAAGATAAAACCTTTGGCTTTTTGTTTATTGTAAATCTGTCCTAACCCAGGAATGATAGACAGCAGGGCTGCTTTACTAGGTTGTTGCTTTTCCATAATAACTCCTTTCATAGGATACTACTTTTTTTATAAGAAAGCTAAATTATTTGTGTCTCTATTGATAAATTCAAAGGGGGATTTGAATTCCACCCCCCTTGAACAAATTTTTTATTCACCAAATTTTTGTTTGATTGTTTCTTTGATCAATGTTACAGCGTCGTTAGCAGCTGTTTTAGCATCTTTTTGACCACTTACAGTATCAAAGAGCATGTTAGCAGCTGGTTCCCAAACTGCAGACATTTGAGAGATGTTTGGAATTGGTTGAGCGTTCTTGAATTGTTTGATAACAGCTGTTGTCAACTCATCGTTTTTACCTTCAGCGTATGAACGAGCTTCAGTATTAGCTGGGATTTCGTTAGTTGCATCGTAGAAAGCTTTTTGTTGTTCAGTTGAAACAAGGAAGTCTACAAATTTCTGTGCGCCTTCAAGGTTCTTAGTACTTGAAGGAATGATCCAAGCTTTACCACCACCGAATGCAGCATATTCTTTTCCATTTGGAAGAGTTGGGATAGTCGCAACACCGTAGTTTACTTTAGCATCTTTGAGGGCTTGAGCTTTCCAAGGCCCATCAATGATAGCAGCTGTTTTACCTTCTTGGAATTGAGTTTGGATTAGGTTTCCAGCAGCTGTACCATCTTGCATACCTTTAGGCCATTTTTCGTACCAAGATTT
The DNA here is from genome assembly GCF_013276805.1 of Streptococcus sp. 1449. Lineage (NCBI taxonomy): Bacteria > Bacillati > Bacillota > Bacilli > Lactobacillales > Streptococcaceae > Streptococcus > Streptococcus sp. 1449. Next base: position 6,237 of record NZ_VMLS01000018.1, on the reverse strand, counting down.
AGCGTAGTTGATACCTGCGATAGAACCGTCGTTTGCAAGACCGATGTCTTTAGGGTCTTTACCGTTTTGTCCGAATACGTAAGCGCCGTTACCAGCAAGAAGTCCGTATGCATAGTAGAAGTTTGTCCAGTCAGCTAGGAAGGCAGAAGTTTTTCCATCTTCTCCAGCGAAGGCATATTTGCTATCTTTAGCAAGGTTTTCCAAGTCAGCAAATGTTTTGGGAGCGTCTTTTACCAAGTCTTTGTTGTAGTACATAACAAGTGACTCGATAACGGCAGGAGCACCGTAAACTTTACCGTCAGCAGCGGTTACAAGAGATTTAGTTGTATCTTCTGTTTTAGCACCATCGCTCAATTTCACTTCTGAAAGTTGTCCGTCAGAACCAAGGCTACCCACACGGTCGTATGGAGCCATCATAACGTCAGCAGCTTGACCAGATTGGTTGTCAAGAGAAAGTTTGTCAAGCCCACCAAGTTGGTCACCAGATTTGATGTTAACTGTTGTGCCTGATTGCTCTTTATAAGCTTTAGCAACTGTTTCAGCATAAGCTTTGTATTGGTCCTCAACGTAAAGAGTGATTTCTTTCGCTTCAGATGAACCAGACTCAGCAGGCTTATCAGCAGTTTTGCTTCCGCAAGCTACCAAGAGCAAGCTAGCAAGTGTAGCAGTTCCAAGCACCGCAGCGCTCTTCATGAATTTAGATGACATAGTGTATTCCTCCTAAAGAATAACAAGTTTTATTGATAAGGAAACGCAAACGTTTTCCTTTATGACCTTAGTATAGCACAAATAGAAAACGGTTGCAAGTGTTTTTGACAAAAATTTTAAAAAATTTTTAAGCTTGATTTGATAGCATGATTTTGCTTTTTATTTTTAATAGAAGAAAAGTGTGAAATAGATAAGAATACAGTATTTTTAATAAAAAATAGATGTAATCTATCTAAAGAAGGAAATCAGGAGGGGCTACCTCCCTGTTTCTAATTCCTATCTATTTTCTATAGACCTTTGTGCCTCCTTGCATCTAAATTCAAGTTTTCTAGGGGAGGATTTGCAGTTTGTAGACGGATTCTGTGAGAGTCAAATTTTAGGATTAGATAGTTTTAATACTCTTCGAAAATCAAATTCAAACCGCGTCAACGTCGCCTTGCCGTACTCAAGTACAGCCTGCGGCTAGTTTCCTAGTTTGCTCTTTGATTTTCATTGAGTATAAGTTATCTTTGCTAAAATGGGTTAATCTCCTTAAAAATAATCAAAAAAGTTTTTTAAAAACGCTTGCAATTATGCTTGAAAAGGAGTATACTTATAAGTAGCGCAAACGTTTGCGTCTGCAAAAATACGCAACGTTCCATTAATTTTAACACATGAGGTGCTATTATGAAAAAACGTCAAAGTGGTGTGTTGATGCACATCTCTTCTCTTCCAGGAGCTTACGGAATCGGATCGTTTGGTCAAAGTGCTTACGACTTCGTTGATTTCTTGGTTCGTACAAAACAACGTTACTGGCAAATCCTTCCATTAGGAACAACTAGTTACGGGGACTCTCCTTACCAATCTTTCTCAGCCTTCGCAGGAAACACTCATTTTATCGATTTAGATATCTTGGTGGAGCAAGGTTTGTTGGAAGCAAGTGACCTTGAAGGAGTTGACTTTGGTAGCGATGCGTCTGAAGTTGATTATGCGAAAATCTACTATGCACGTCGTCCTCTTTTAGAAAAAGCGGTAAAACGTTTCTTGGAAGTAGGAGATGTTAAAGATTTTGAGAAATTTGCTCAAGACAACCAATCATGGCTTGAGCTCTTTGCTGAGTATATGGCTATCAAAGAGCATTTTGACAATCTTGCTTGGACTGAATGGCCAGATGCAGATGTTCGTGCTCGTAAAGCTTCAGCACTTGAAAGCTACCGTGAGCAATTGGCAGACAAGTTGGTTTACCACCGTGTGACTCAATACTTCTTCTTCCAACAATGGTTGAAATTGAAAGCTTACGCTAACGACAACCACATCGAAATCGTTGGGGACATGCCAATCTACGTAGCGGAAGATTCAAGCGATATGTGGGCAAATCCGCATCTCTTCAAAACAGATGTCAACGGTAAGGCAACTTGCATCGCAGGATGTCCACCAGATGAGTTCTCTGCAACTGGTCAGCTTTGGGGTAACCCAATCTATGACTGGGAAGCAATGGACAAAGATGGTTACAAATGGTGGATTGAACGCTTGCGTGAAAGCTTCAAAATCTACGATATCGTTCGTATTGACCACTTCCGTGGTTTCGAATCTTACTGGGAAATCCCTGCTGGTTCCGATACAGCAGCACCTGGTGAGTGGGTGAAAGGTCCGGGCTACAAGCTTTTTGCAGCCGTTAAGGAAGAACTTGGTGAGCTAAACATCATCGCAGAAGACCTTGGCTTCATGACAGATGAAGTTATTGAGTTGCGTGAACGTACTGGCTTCCCAGGAATGAAGATTCTTCAATTTGCCTTCAACCCAGAAGACGAAAGTATCGATAGCCCACACTTGGCACCTGCTAACTCAGTTATGTACACAGGAACTCACGATAACAATACGGTTCTTGGTTGGTACCGTAACGAGATTGATGATGCGACTCGTGAGTACATGGCTCGTTACACGAACCGTAAAGAATACGAAACAGTGCCACATGCTATGCTTCGTACAGTCTTTTCATCAGTTAGCTTCATGGCAATTGCAACTATGCAAGATTTGCTAGAATTGGATGAGGCGGCTCGTATGAACTTCCCATCTACCCTTGGTGGAAACTGGTCTTGGCGTATGACTGAAGAGCAATTGACACCAGCTGTTGAGGAAGGTTTGCTTGACTTAACAACAATCTATCGCCGAATCAATGAAAATTTGGTAGAATTAAAGAAATAATACAATATCAGGAGACATCTTAAACATGTTATCACTACAAGAATTTGTACAAAATCGTTACAATAAAACCATTGCAGAATGTAGCAATGAAGAGCTTTACCTTGCCCTTCTTAACTACAGCAAGCTTGCAAGTAGCCAAAAACCAGTTAACACTGGTAAGAAAAAAGTTTACTACATCTCAGCTGAGTTCTTGATTGGTAAACTCTTGTCAAACAACTTGATTAACCTTGGTCTTTACGACGATGTCAAAAAAGAACTTGCAGCTGCAGGTAAAGACTTGATCGAAGTTGAAGAAGTTGAATTGGAACCATCTCTTGGTAATGGTGGTTTGGGACGTTTGGCTGCCTGCTTTATCGACTCAATTGCGACTCTTGGTTTGAATGGTGACGGTGTTGGTCTTAATTACCACTTTGGTCTTTTCCAACAAGTTCTTAAAAACAACCAACAAGAAACAATTCCAAATGCATGGTTGACAGAGCAAAACTGGTTGGTTCGCTCAAGCCGTAGCTACCAAGTGCCATTTGCAGACTTTACTTTGACATCAACTCTTTATGATATTGATGTTCCTGGTTACAAGACAGAAACGAAGAACCGCTTGCGTTTGTTTGACTTGGATTCAGTTGATTCTTCTATTATTAAAGACGGTATCAGCTTTGACAAGACAGATATCGCTCGTAACTTGACTCTCTTCCTTTACCCAGATGATAGTGACCGTCAAGGTGAATTGCTCCGTATCTTCCAACAATACTTCATGGTTTCAAACGGTGCGCAATTGATCATCGACGAAGCAATCGAAAAAGGAAGCAACTTGCATGACCTTGCTGACTACGCAGTTGTGCAAATCAACGATACTCACCCATCAATGGTGATTCCTGAATTGATCCGTCTTTTGACTGCACGTGGTATCGAGCTTGACGAAGCAATCTCAATCGTTCGTAGTATGACTGCTTATACTAACCACACAATCCTTGCAGAAGCGCTTGAAAAATGGCCTCTTGAATTCTTGCAAGAAGTGGTTCCTCACTTGGTACCAATCATCGAAGAATTGGACCGTCGTGTGAAAGCAGAATACAAAGATCCAGCTGTTCAAATCATCGATGAGAGCGGACGTGTTCACATGGCTCACATGGATATCCACTACGGATACAGTGTTAACGGAGTAGCAGCACTTCACACTGAAATCTTGAAAAATTCTGAGTTGAAAGCTTTCTACGACCTTTACCCAGAAAAGTTCAACAACAAAACAAACGGTATCACTTTCCGTCGTTGGCTTATGCATGCTAACCCAAGATTGTCTCACTACTTGGATGAGATTCTTGGAGATGGTTGGCACCATGAAGCAGATGAGCTTGAAAAACTCTTGTCTTATGAAGACAAAGCAGCTGTCAAAGAAAAATTGGAAAGCATCAAGGCTCACAACAAACGTAAATTGGCTCGTCACTTGAAAGAACACCAAGGTGTGGAAATCAATCCAAACTCTATCTTTGATATCCAAATCAAACGTCTTCACGAGTACAAACGACAACAAATGAACGCTTTGTACGTAATCCACAAATACCTTGACATCAAAGCTGGTAACATCCCTGCTCGCCCAATTACAATCTTCTTTGGTGGTAAAGCAGCTCCAGCCTACACAATCGCTCAAGACATTATCCATTTAATCCTTTGTATGTCAGAAGTTATTGCTAATGATCCAGCAGTAGCTCCACACTTGCAAGTAGTTATGGTTGAAAACTACAACGTTACTGCAGCAAGCTTCCTTATCCCAGCATGTGATATTTCAGAACAAATCTCACTTGCTTCTAAAGAAGCTTCAGGTACTGGTAACATGAAATTCATGTTGAACGGAGCTTTGACTCTTGGTACTATGGACGGTGCTAACGTGGAAATCGCTGAGTTGGTTGGCGACGAAAACATCTACATCTTTGGTGAAGATTCAGAAACTGTTATCGACCTTTACGCAAAAGCAGCTTACAAATCAAGCGAATTCTACGCTCGTAAAGCTATCAAACCATTGGTTGACTTCATCGTTAGCGATGCAGTTCTTGCAGCTGGAAACAAAGAGCGCTTGGAACGTCTTTACAATGAATTGATCAACAAAGACTGGTTCATGACTCTTCTTGACTTGGAAGACTATATCAAAGTCAAAGAGCAAATGCTTGCTGACTACGAAGACCGTGACGCATGGTTGGATAAAGTTATCGTTAACATTTCTAAAGCAGGATTCTTCTCATCTGACCGTACAATCGCTCAGTATAACGAAGATATCTGGCACTTGAACTAATACTCTTCGAAAATCTCTTCAAACCATGTCAGCTTTATCTGCAACCTCAAAGCTGTGCTTTGAGCAACCTGCGGCTAGCTTCCTAGTTTGCTCTTTGATTTTCATTGAGTATAAGATACAAGATTTATACTAATACATTTTGTAAAAAAGCGAGTTTCAATTGAAATTCGCTTTTTTAAATGCTGTGGATTTTGGTTAATTCTGTCTAAAAATAGGGAAATCCTAGATACAGTTAAGGCTTAAAATGCTGGTTTTTACTGTCTTCAGCCTTATATTTCTTCGTAGTTGATTACCTCATATCTCTTGTATTCGCTTATATAAAGTATTATAATATAATTGTAGGAAAGAAGGTGTTTTTATGTGGAAAAAATATTTTTCAAAATATAAATGGACGGATTTATTTTGGATTTTATTTGTTATTTTGACCTGCCTCTATATAGGTAACCATGATTTGTTTCCTCTCAATCATCAAGAAATCTCTCTTCGAGGTAGTTTCTGGGGGTCTGTACTTGCCTTATATCACTTGCTATTTATTGATAAGTTTGTTATCTCGAATCGAAAATAAATATGAGGTATATGCCTGACTGGCTACTTTTAATATTGATTTTGGAGGAAGATTTTGTCTCTATTATTTATTATTTTAAATTTATCTATTTTGTACAAGATTTATTCTTTGAGACGGGAAAAATCGAAATACTTGATTTATACGGCCTATATCATATTTGGGGTAAATGTACTATATGGTATTCAATGGTTATTAAAAGAACTGATTTCAACTATTTCCACTTAATATGTATGGAAACTCCAGTGATTTTTGCATAACAAAACGCATAAGATTAAGGATTTAGTTCTGTATTGTACAGGACTGAGTCCTTTTAGTTTTACCTTAATTCGTTTATTGTTGTAGTAATCAATATAGTCTACAATGGCTTGTTCCAATTGCTTAAGCGACTGAAATGACTTCTCATAACCATAAAACATCTCCGATTTCAGAATGCCAAAGAAGGACTCCATCATACCATTGTCTGGGCTGTTACCCTTACGTGACATGGATGCTTGAA